>CAMHIH010000092.1 GCA_946185175.1 uncultured Candidatus Saccharibacteria bacterium | reverse complement strand
GCTAAGGCTGCTAAGGCTGCTGGTGCAGATATTGCCGAGGACGAAGAGTTCACTAAGCGCCTTGATAAAGAACAGCTCGATTTCGATGTTCTTATCTCTACCCCACAGTACATGCCAAAGCTCGGTAAGTACGCTCGCTTGCTCGGTCCAAAGGGCCTCATGCCAAATCCAAAGGCCGGCACTGTTACGACCGATATCGAGAAGGCCGTCAAGGAAGCTAAGGCCGGTAAGATTGAATACCGCGTCGACAAGCAGGCCATCGTCCACGTTGGTCTCGGTAAGATCTCCTTCGGCACCGACAAATTAATGGAAAACATCAACGCTTTCGTCGAAAGCTTGAAGGCTCAAAAGCCTGCTTCCATCAAAGGTCAGTACGTCAAGAGCGTCTACATTTCAACTACTATGGGTCCAAGCATCTTGGTTGAAAACATCTACAACTAAAGAATTGCTGCCTCATAAAAAATATCTCCTCATTCGGGGAGATATTTTTTGGTCAATAAAGCTCAAGCTGAGCTCTAGATTTCGGAATAGTTATCTGGGTTAGTCAACATTTTCTCGAGTAACTCGACAGTTTTAAGTTCCGCATCCATCTCGTTCTTGTCTTGCGAATATACGGCTTGTGGGTGGCTGTAGGTAATAATATAACCGTCCACGGACGCATCTGTGACGTATTGCAAGTCGCACAAAAAGCCATAGTAGCCATCTTCGCATTCAGCATTCTCTATTTCGGATTTCTTGTCTACCCCTATTGCCGCCTGGCCACTACGGTTTTGGTCAGGATTGGCATATTCCGGGAAGTATTGCAACCCAGTCGGAATTGCCCAGAAATAGAAGCCAATGCCGGTCTCATGCAAATAGCCCGTAACCTGTAATTCGTCCGAAATCTTTAGTTTCATCTTTGCCTCGGGCAAATAAATATAGTTTGGGTCGTATGCTTTGCTTTTAATGACGTCGGCGGTCAAGTCATCGACATTTTCGACACCCGCCGCGTTTTTAAGTGATTCCAACTTTTCGTCTTTAGTGGCGATTTCTTTTTTAAGATTGTCTGCTTCGCTGATTTTATTTTGCGCATTAATAGTAGTAATCACCGCAAAGACACTGACACCGATTAATAGAATTAAAAGCACAATGCAACCAATTAAGCCACCTTTGCTGCGCTTCGGTGTGACCGGTGTGGCTTGTTCCAAGGTAGATTCTGTATCCATTTTTCCTCCTTAAAAAGTTTGATTCTCATTATTATTATTTAAACATAGCAGATTAAAGCCAGTCAAAGCACTGCGCTCTTCCTCTGATAATTCATCGCAACGCGTTGGTTCGTCTGAATTATAGTTTGCGCGGCGCCAGTCATCATTCTCGTTGATACGATAGTAATAGATTTTTTTAGTTTGCTCTGGGGCATATAGGTCCATCATAAAATCACCAGATTCAACATAGCTAACAATATAATGTCGGCTTTGATGATAGTTGACTACCGCCATATAGCCATTTCGGCCGTTACGAGAGCGATCGAGTTGTGAGACTTGATAGAAGGACCCTTCGGTATGGCGCTCAGCCATATGAATTAGCTGCTGATATTTGAGACCAAAAGCGTCTTCGCCGAGCGATTCTGGCGTAAAGTTGTCCCATTTTGCATTCCCCACACGATAAACATAGCTGAGTTGCATCTCGTCACTCGCATCGCGCGAACTCAGATACTTTTCGATTTCGTCGAGCTTATCCTTTCCGACAATTTTCTCGTAACGATTAATTTCGGCTTGCAGTGTATTCTTAGCATTAACCTCGGAACGGTAAGCCATGTACATTATTCCCACCTGAATTACGGCAAATACCAACAAAATAACTAGCGTGCCGCATAGCGCTACGACTTTCTTATCTCGATTCCCGCCCACAGAAACTGGTTTCTGTTCGTGAAATTCAAATTCACCAGTGCGTTTGTTTTTTGCGCCACCAGTGCTCATGATGCCCTCCTTTAGCTATGAATATTATAGCAAATCATAAGCATTTTGGCGAATCGCCTAAAAAAATATGCCCTCTCGAGTGGGGCATATTTTATTTAGCGCTTCTTTTCCTTTACTTCGTTGCGACCAAGATTCTTCTTCGTCTCGGTAAAGACCACGTGTTTGCGCAAAACTGGATCATACTTACGAAGGCTGAGCTTGTCTGGCGTATTCATGGTGTTTTTCTTGGTATAGTAAAGGCGAATACCTGATTCTTCTGACACCAAACCAACAAGCTTACGCTTGGTATTATTTTTCTTTGCCATATTGGTCATATTTTAGCACATCTGTTACGTTTTGTAAAACCCTAAAGAATTTAAATGTCGCCCGAAGCGAAGCATTCATTTGACGCGTTAGGTATTATACTTGTATTATTGTCTAATAATTATGAGTAATACGAGGAGTATACTGCTTAAACTGTCTAACAATGACGTAAAATCTGTTACGTTTGATATTTTTGACACTGTATTGCTACGAAAAATCCACCCAGAAGAAATGCAATTTCTTGAAGTAGCAAAGCAGTGGGTCCCATATTTTCGA
>CAMHIH010000091.1 GCA_946185175.1 uncultured Candidatus Saccharibacteria bacterium | reverse complement strand
GACGCCACAAGACCACCTGTTGCAAGACGCGCCAGCGCTGATTGCGTCATTGAAAACCCTCAGATTTAAGTCTGATTTTTCTGACGGGGTTGCACAAAACGAAATTTGGGACGATGAAGCTGGCGATGTAAATTCGTTCATACAGGCGGCGGCCGCGAATATTGAAAATGCCTGGCAAAACCGCGAAGCTGAATACGACATCGCGCGCCAAAAGTGGGCTGACGAGCATTATGGCTTTGAGCGTGTTTACGATACAGAAACCCAAAAAGTATATCGTGCGTTCAAGGGATTCGAGGTCGGCTATCAGGGCAACCGCTATCGCGCTGCGACTGACGAAGAGTATGCCGTCCCGATTTCGGGCTATCTCAACAAGGCTTAATTTCGTACAAAAAGTATGCGCGATGGCTTTTGATGTGCTTGTAGCCAGGAATCATAAAAGCATTGGAGATCAAATAGAGTTTTTTGTTTAATCGATTAGCCTGCTGCTGCACATGCGTAACGATACTCAGAATATCGCGCGAATCGCCAAACACGTAGACTACGGTTGTCTCTGGCGGAAAATCGAGCTTAAAAAGATTGCCGGTTTTAATGCTGAATTTTTTATCTTTGCGCAAGCGAAACTTTGAAATAAGAGCGAGCAGGGGATTTAGTTCAACGCCAAGGCCGCTGGCGCCAAACTCGCCCGCGATTTTTAATACTACGCCATCGCCCGAACCGAGATCAACTAAAAAATCTTTCTTTTTGAGTGGATAAAGTTTTTTGAAGGCTTCGCGCAGTTCCTTTTTCATTGATGGCACATAGGGCGCGCCAGTAAATGCAGTAAAGCCCAGAAAGACAATGAGCAAAACAACAATTAGACGAGCAATTTCGAAAGACATTTCACTTATATTTTATCACGGCCGATTCTCTTGCAAAAACAAGTAAACTTTGGTATAATATCCCAAGTGAGCGGGCCGGTAGCTCAGCTGGTTAGAGCACGAGCCTCTTAAGCTTGGTGTCGTGGGTTCGAGTCCCACCCGGCTCACCAAAGAAATTCAAAAAGGCCCATCGGGTCCTTTTTTAATTTCTATGTGTCAGCTCGGATGTGGTGAGAAACTACGCGGGTTCGCCCAATGCCCGGTTTCCGGTAGGAAACGACGGCGCATTGTTTATGTCCCACCCGGCCCAATTACGTCTTCTGGTGGTAGTTTCGGGCCACCACATTCGTATAGGTAATAATGCTGTTTCTGATATTTTTCCCAGTGTTGCAGCCTGCTCGAAATCATCGTGCGAATATGATTTGGATCCAGGACTTTCTCTTTTATTTCGCGCGCCGTGCGTAGGGCGAGTGTGGCATTTTTGCGCGGTAACCGCCCATAATCCAAAATATCTTTCCCGCTAAAGCTATTTGTGCGTTTACCGTCACTAAAAGTGAAGCCGTATATTGTACCACCATCGAAAGATTCGTTTGGCTCAAGTTCTCCCGGAATATTAAACAGCCCCGGTGCATCTTTGATGATTTTAATTACGCGCTTTATATCTTTCGGCTCCAGTGTATGCCTGTATTCTTTGTCGTGAAACCACGTTATGACATTATCTTTCTTGTCGTCAGTGATGACGATGCGAAAAATCTCATCGTCATTCTCAGGTCCAATCGTTCGGGAAATGATGAAATAGGAGAAGATGAGCATATCAATGTTATGGATTAGTATAACGTGTGGCTATTATTAAAATACAGACTGCGCCTCGTATTTCGAATCACCTATTGCCCTTGGCGCGGTTGTGCGTCTTGCAGAGCATCTGGCAGTTTTCTTCGCTCGTTGCGCCGCCTTTACTCCATGCGGAGACATGATCGGCGTCCATTTCGCTAAGCTGGTAAATGCGCGTACTGTTTGCTTCGTGGCCTATGGCGCAGAGCGGACAGTTGGAAATGCCTTTTGCTTCGGCATCTTTGGTTTGTTTATTATATACGCGCCGTTTAGTTGCATCGTCGAACACTCGAACATCCAAGAGTTTTGTATCGTTGCAGCCGCCAAGGATATATTCAAAAATACCTCTGCGGTTTCTGACGTATGGGTCTTCGTATAACTCGTGTAGTTTTTTTGAGACTTCTTGTGAATCATATGGATTCTTATGATACTCGCGATATAAACGACCCCATTCAATGCCACACATTTCGCTGGTAAGATCAGTAAATACGGATGACACCCAGTCAATAACTGAAGTAAAATGCGTTTTTAGTTCGTTAATATTACTCTCACGGCGATGGTCGCTCATATAAGATTCAATCTTACCTTCAGATACCCAGTCTAATGCTGTTTCGAGGAAGCTTTGGCGATTTACTGAGCCAGAGATATATGCACCCCATTTCTGGACATTTGCATTCTGCGAGTTACTGAATTCTTCCTTAGCTGCCGTTACGAATGGCCCTGAATAGATAGCGTTGCGGAGTTCTTGTTCGTTCAGCGGTATGCCTGCAATGTTAATTGTTTTGAACCAGTCTTTTATTTCTTTTTCTTCACCCTGGCAAATGTAGATTGTGAGTGGATAGTCTAGAATCTTCTTTTGTAAATCTTCTGGGAGCCCAGAGAAGTACTGTTCCATACCATCTATCTTGATAGCAAACTTATTTGTCACGAAGCGGCCA
>CAMHIH010000090.1 GCA_946185175.1 uncultured Candidatus Saccharibacteria bacterium | reverse complement strand
TCGATAGCGAGTTGTCTAGGCTCTGTGTTACCGTGTCGACATCGTTAGTGACACGGGATAAAATATCGCCTGTTTGGTGCCTGTCGAAATAGCTTAACGGCAAGCGATTGATTTTTTCGGAGATTTTCGTGCGAAGATTCTTTGCGAAGCGGTTCGAGATTTGCGACATCACTAGGCCTTCGATTAATTCTAGCATTGCACTCGAGACGTAGAGGCCGACCATTAACAACGCAATGCCATTTATGGCGGCAAAATTCATCGCCGCGCCAGGCGCAATCCCCTCGGATATTAAATCGGTGATTTTCGATAATTGATTTGGCGCAATAATCGACAAAATTGATCCACCAATAGCGCAAAGAATAGAAATAACCACCAGAATACGGAAGGCTTTTAGTTCGTGAATGATGCGCTTGAGTGCTGTGCCAAAATGTTTGGCTTTTTGAGAATCGCGACCACTGCGTCCGTTAGGTCCGCCACCGTTAAACATTGAGTTCCTCCTTTGACAATTGCGACAGTGCAATTTGTTTATAAACTTCACAATTTTTTAGTAGTTCCTGGTGTGTGCCCATTCCGACACAGCGCCCTTTGTCTAGTACTAAGATTTTGTCAGCGTGCATGATCGTGCCGATACGTTGGGCTACGATTAGACTCGTGGCATCCTTGGTGTATTTTTGTAATTCTTTGCGTAGAATTGAATCAGTTTTGTAATCGAGTGCCGAGAATGAATCGTCAAAAATGTAAATTTCTGGATCGCGTGCGATAGCGCGCGCAATGGCTAGGCGTTGCTTTTGACCACCGGATACGTTGGTGCCACCCTGCGCCAAGTGTGCACCATAGTCGTGCGGCAATTTTTCGACGAAACTCTTCGCCTGGGCAACTTTGATGGCATCCTTGATTTTCTTCTCGTGAATCTTACCTTTGCCGTTATCGCCGTAGGCGACGTTGGTGCTGACGGTACCGTCAAATATCACGGCCCGTTGCGGCACGTAGCCGATTTTATTGTTTAGTTCGCTAATCTTATATTCGCGCACATCTAGGCCATCAACTAGCACTTCTCCTTCGGTCACATCATAGAACCGTGGCACAAGATTAATCAAAGTAGATTTACCGGACCCAGTTGAGCCAATGAAGGCAACGGTTTGACCTTTTTCGGCCGTAAAAGAAATATCGCGCAATAGGTATTCTTCGGCGCCAGGGTAGCGGAATGATACATTGCGAAATTCGACATGGCCACGCATATTTGGCACCCCATCAGTTTTCTTGCCGTCTTTGACGGTGATATCGGCGTCAATCACTTCATTAATGCGCCCAGCCGAGACTTGCGCACGTGGCATCATCATGAAAATCATCGATAATGTCAAGAAAGACATAATTACATGCATGGCGTAAGTCGAGAATACAACCATGTCGCCGAAGATAGTAAGCCTATCTCCTGCGGCGGCTGCATCAATAATATATGCGCCTATGAAATAAATCGCCAAGGTGACACCATACATTACCAGGTACATTGCTGGTGACATTACCGAGAAAACGTTCTGGACGAAAATTTGAATTTGAGTTAAATCGCCATTGGTCTTATCGAACTTCTTTTCCTGGTACTTTTCGGCGTTAAAGGCACGTACCACGCGGATGCCATTGAGATTTTCGCGCGTCACACCGTTTAGGCGATCGGTCAGGGCCTGAATTTTTTTGAAACGCGGAGTGACCAAGACCATCACCGTGATATTTACCATGATAAGAATTACGACAGCGATACCGGTCGTTAGGCTCCATTGCCAACTCTTGTTTGCGATTTTAATAATCGCCCAGCCGGCAGTAAGTGGTGCCCGGATTAGCATGCGAATACCCATCGACAAGAACATCTGAATTTGCGTAATGTCATTTGTGGTGCGCGTAATTAGGCTACTGGTCGAGAATTCTTTGATCTCATTCATGCTCAGGCGTTCCACTTTATCGAAAAGTCCCTTGCGTGTATTCATTGAGAAATCGGCCGCAATTACGGAAATGAAATAACCCGAAATTGCGTTCGCTAAGAAGGCTCCCATGGCACAAAGAATCATGAACCCGCCATTATATAAAATGTCGTTCATCGCTCCATTGCCAGACTGCACGAGTATGGTAATTTCCGACATATAATCCGGCATTTTTAATTCGAGCCAGACTTGCGTTGTGATGGCGATTAGTGTCAATAAAATAAATAAATAATCTCGCCGTTTAAGGTTTCGAAAAAGTTTAAACATTAATACCTCTTTTAGTTTTTGTTGGAGAATAAGAAATTTTTACATAAAATTGTCTCTACCAACCACAATTATAACTAAAAACCAAAAGAATAAAAAGTGCCCCGTCGCAAAGCGCGGCGGGGCGGGGTGGAAGGATATCTACGACGGTGTTTTTACGATTTCTTCCGGGTTCTCCCGGTAGTCAATCCCATTTTGCCCCTTACGGGGCCACACACTTCTGCACAGTTGAGGGGGTAACCCCTCTAGGAGGTGATATTTTGCCCCTCTCAGAAGAGGCGCTTTTCCTTGCCTTCCTATCAAGGAAAATGTCCATTTGGAGCCTTAGCCCCCACCGTCGTAGTGAACAACCGCCTGGTTTGGAGTTTCTGAAGCTTTTAATGGCGTCCGCCTTGCGGACTCGAGCCTGAGCATACTCAGAAAGC
>CAMHIH010000089.1 GCA_946185175.1 uncultured Candidatus Saccharibacteria bacterium | reverse complement strand
GCAAGACTCTACGCCGCACTTTAAAAAAGCTAAAAATCAAAACACCAGTAATTCTAGCTGGCCATTCTATGGGTTGCCTCATTGCAATGGACTTCGCTGAGAATACCGAATATCCGATCGAAGAACTGATTCTGGCTTCGCCGCCTTTCATGCGTCGCAATGAATCGGCCACCATCAACGACCGATTGCATGGTAAGGCTTTTGATGAGATTTCCCATAATGCCAATGCGCCTATCGTGGAGGCAATCGCGAAGTTCGTTGATAAAGTTTCGAGCTTCGAAAAACGCCATCTCGACACGCCGGCTTTTCGTTTAACAATGGAGAAACTGATTTTGAATCCCGGCAACTGGCAGATGGCAATCAATAGCAAGATAAATTCAGAAGTGATCCACGGCCGCGTTGATCCACTGGTAATAGGTGAAAATTTGCGTGCCATCGAACGCCAAAATCCTCATTTTCATTTACTGGAAACCTTTGGCGGCCACGACATTGTTGGGCTAAAACAGAAGCGCGTAATCCGTAAGGTTAAAGAAGTAGCGCTTCGTCATTTGCTCGGCTCCAGCTAAAACACTTATGCTATAATTTATTTATATGATGCACGGGTTGGGCGTAAAAATTGAAGACATAAACAAGCGCATTCGTTTTTGTAACTATCTATCGGTTGCGCAGATCTTCTTGCAGGACAATTTTTTGCTTAATCGTCCGCTAGATTTTTCCGATATTAAGCCGCGACTTTTGGGGCACTGGGGGTCTTGCCCGGGAATAAATATTGCGTACGCAAATCTCAAGGCGCGCTTTCCAAAAATGCAATTTATTTTGGGGCCAGGCCACGGCTATCCAGCTCTGCAGGCAAACCTTTTTTATGACGGTGATTTAATTCAGACATATCCCGAAGCGACTCCAACATTGCATGGCATAGAATATGTTTGTAAAAATTTTTCATGGCCCTACGGCTTTCCGTCGCATGCCAGCCCATTCACGCCTGGCGTGGTGGCCGAAGGTGGCGAGTTGGGCTATTCGCTTGCGTCAGCCTACGGAGCGGCACTGGGTCGTCCCGATAAATTTGTTGCCGTTCTAATTGGTGATGGCGAGCTAGAAACAGCTACAGCATTAGCGAGCCTAAATCTTAATAAAGTTCTACGGTCTACGAATAATGGACACGTTTTACCGATTTTGCACCTAAATGGTTATAAGATTTCTGCACCAACTATTTATGGCCGTAGCAGTGAGCGTGAATTGCTTCAGATGTTCCGTGGTTTTGGTTATGATCCAGTGATTGTCGACGGCACCAATACCGAAGAACTCCAACTCGTCTTGAGCGAGCTCAAATATAACACCTTTATTATTCTAAAAACGCCAAAGGGATATACGGGGCCAAAAACGGTCGATGGTCTAAAGATTGAGGGCAACTGTGCTGCGCATCAAGTGCCATTACCAAAGGCAAAATCGGATGAAGAACAACTTAAGATGCTCGAGAAGTGGCTAAAATCTTATGAGTTTGAGGAGCTCTATCATGAATTTACCAGAGACAATTAAACAACCCGGCGCAGAAAATTATTCATCTGCTCAGGTTTTTGGTGAAGCCCTACGCGATCAGCTAAACAATTATGATGACTTTTACTTTTTCTCGCCAGACGAAACTACATCGAATCGCCTCAGTGCCGTTTTCGAGGCTTCAGATCGTGCTTGGGGGCTCAAGACTGAAGAATGGGATAAGAACTTATCGCACGATGGCCATATCGTTGAAATGCTTTCCGAAAATACCCTTTTCGCGGTGTTGGCAAGCCATATCTTAAATGATGGTCGTGGCGCCATGACTTCTTATGAGTCATTTTTGCCAATCATATCGTCGCAGATTGATCAGCATCTAAAGTTTCTCAAGCAGAGCAAAGAAGCGAGTTGGCGACCAGATTATCAGGCGTTAAATATTTTATCGACCTCCTGTTGGCAACGCCAAGATCATAATGGCTACACACATCAGAACCCAGGGCTAATTTCTCACCTATTAGCAAAACCATCGAATGAGGTTAACTGCCTTTTCCCGGTCGACGATATCGCGGCGGTAGCGGCCAGTGAATTTATGTTTGAGCAAAGCAAAAATGTTGTAAATCTTACAACATTTAATAAAATCTTGTTGCCGCGTTGGGTCGATATAAACCATGCACGTTTTCAATTGGAAAATGGCGGCGCGTCGATTTTTGGTTTTGTCTCGGATGATGATCCTGATTTGATCGTTTCCGGTGTCGGCGATATTCCATCCAACGAAGCGATTGAGGCGATAAAGCTTGCCAAAAATGAATTGCCGCAGCTCCGTATTCGCTACGTCGGTATTGCGGCGCTATCGTATGCCGCAATCGGCACGACCGAAAACAAATTATCGCAAGAGAAATTTAATGATTATTTTACGCAAGATAAGCCGATTATCGTGAATTTCCATGGTTATTCCGAAACCATGCGTGGCATTATGTCGCATTATGCCAACCCGAAGCGGGTGGATATTCATGGCTATGAAGATCAAGGCTCGACGACTTCACCAATGGATGAACTTACGCGCAATCATTGTTCTCGTTGGGATATCTGCATTAACATTCTTGAGCGCGCCGGTCATCCAGAATTCACTGACAAATATCGCCAAATTATTCAATCAAACTCTGAGTATGCCGCCATTTATGGCGTAGACCGGTAATTTTGACTTGCCAAACAATAATGTGTTAAAGTAGGCAAATCGTATATCCCTTGGATGCGATGTAACTTTTGCAGCCCGACACAGATCGAAAGGGGGGTGGAC
>CAMHIH010000088.1 GCA_946185175.1 uncultured Candidatus Saccharibacteria bacterium | reverse complement strand
AAAAAGGCGTTTCCATTTATAATCTAGGTTCTGGCGTCCCAACTTCCGTCAAGCAAATGATTGCTGCTTTCGAGAAGGCTAGTGGCAAACCTTTGCCACATCACATCGATGAACGACGCGCCGGGGATTTGCCGGAGTTCTGGGCGAACCCTGCAAAAGCTAAGGCTGAGCTTGGTTGGCAAACGGAGCTGACTATCGACGACGCAATGAAAGACACGCTAAACTTTATCGAAAAATCCAAATAATACCAAAAAGACCAGTAGCAAAAACTGGTCTTTTTTTAATGCTTGATTTTTACTACCAACTTTGCCGCTATAAGTGTTGGTAAGTTTAAAAATTCTTTCTGTTCTTTAATGGACAATGGCGACCTAGCAACCGCTAGCGCATGCGAGATTTGGAATCTCCGCTTTAGGCGTGCCAGTAGTTTGATTTCGGATTTGCTTGGTTCGTGATTGAGCCATTTTAGAATGTCGTCGTAACTTTTTTGCCAGTTATTCCATGATAGCGACGATGAAGCCACCACACTCGTTGCGGTTCCGTAGTTATAGATATAGAGCGCCTCCGGCACAAAGGCAATTCGAGCTGACGCGTCGAAACAGCCCAGATAGTCTAAAACGAATTTCGTATCTTCGGCGAAATTCAGTTCTTCATCGAACGATATCTTCTTTTTACGGATTGTGTCGGCAAGATAGATTTTATTAACCGACGAATAAAGACGTCCATCGGCAATCATGAGCGATAAAATATATTCTTTCCAACTGCCGGCGCCTCTCTCAATCGGAGCCGAAATGAACTTATTAATCGTCTTGACCGGATTAGCTTTCAGATATTTCTGTTGAATACCACATACGCCCAATACTACATCTTTGTCGGAAATAACTCCGAGCATTTTTTCAAAATAATTATCCGCAATATCATCGTCGGAATCCAAAAAAACAACATACTTGCCACGAATTAGCCGTAGCCCAAGATTGCGCGCTGCAGCCGAACCCGCATTAATCTCAGTTCTGCAAATAGTAAGCCGCTCATCTTTAATTTCAGAAATTACATCATGGCTATTGTCGGTGGAGCAATCGTCGATACAAATGACTTCAATGTCGCGAAAGTCGCTACTCAAAATCTTAGCAAGGAGCTTTTTGAGACTCTTGCCAGTATTATAAAAAGGGATTACGACCGAAATTAGTGGCGCACTCATATGTTCTTAGTATAACATTGCGCGAGGTTATATAACTGACGGCACCGTAGTATGCTAAAATTAGGTAATATGGAACTTCCAAGAATTTTGTCGCGCAAAAATAAAATCCTCTTAAAAGAACTTAGTAAAACGGATTTCAAATTGCGCTATCAGGGATCTGTCCTTGGCTATCTCTGGGCAATCCTGAGGCCAATGATGCTATTTGCAATTCTTTATGTGGTCTTTAGTAAAATCCTCCGCTTCGGAGACGGCATCCCGCATTATCCGGTTTATCTACTCTGCGGAACCATCCTCTGGAACTTCTTTACAGAGTGCACGAGCATGGGTATTCAAGCGATTGTGATGCGCGGTGACTTAATTCGTAAACTTAGTTTCCCAAAATGGATTATTGTAATATCGACCACATCTACCGCTGTAATTAACCTCGGCATCAACCTTCTTGTGTTAATCGTTTTTTCCCTCTTTAACGGCGTCATACCGTCATGGTCGTGGCTACTGGTACCAATTAGTATTGTGGAGTTATACGCTTTAGCGCTCGGCATCGCATTTCTGCTTGGTTCGATTAATGTGAAATATAGGGATATCGGGTCGATCTGGGAGGTGTTGACGCAGGCTTTATTCTACTGCGCCCCAATTATCTACCCGGTCTCTATGGTGGCCGATCGCAGTATTCTGGCAGCTAGAATCGTGTTACTCAATCCAATCTCACAAGTAATCCAAGATGTGCGTCATAATCTCATCACCGATACCGCCATCACAACATGGAACTACTACGGTTCATGGTGGAGCAAATTAATCCCAGTTGTAATTGTGGTTGTTCTGGCCGTGGTCGGTGCACTGTACTTCCGCAAAAAATCTAAATACTTTGCGGAGGAGGTCTAGTTATGGGAACAAGAGTAATGAATGCCGAAGATGGCGGCGATGTTGCAATTCGCGTTAAACACCTACACAAAAGCTTCAAACTACCGACAGAGCGAGCCTGGGGTCTCAAACAAGCTATTTTCAACAGACTAAAAGGTATCAAAGGATTCAAAGAACAAAAAGTATTACGCGGCCTGGATTTTGAAGTAAAGAAAGGCGAATTCCTTGGTATTGTGGGGCGTAATGGTTCTGGTAAGTCTACTCTGCTTAAGGTCTTATCTGGTATTTACGTGCCAGAGAAAGGCGATGTCGAGATCTATGGCACATTGGTTCCATTTATTGAACTCGGTGTAGGCTTTAACCCAGAGCTGACCGGACGGGAAAATATTTACCTTAATGGCGCACTACTTGGCTTCTCGAATGCCGAAGTTGATGAAATGTATGATGAAATCGTGGAATTTGCCGAACTGAAAGACTTCATGGACCAGAAGCTGAAGAACTACTCTTCCGGCATGCAAGTACGCTTGGCGTTTTCAATCGCAATTCGAGCCCGTGGAGACATCCTAATTCTCGATGAAGTATTGGCTGTTGGCGATGCAGCCTTCCAGCAGAAGTGTAATGATTACTTTGCTTCACTGCACGGGAACCAGACAGTAGTACTAGTCACTCACTCGATGGATAACGTGCGTAAATTCTGTGATCGCGCCATCCTGATTGAGGACGGCAAGATTAAATGCGAAGGTGACCCTGAAAAAGTTGCAGACGAATACATGAGTCTCTGGAAGTAGGAAGGCAAAAA
>CAMHIH010000087.1 GCA_946185175.1 uncultured Candidatus Saccharibacteria bacterium | reverse complement strand
ACTTGGCAGTATTATAGTTTTGGTTTTCATATGACAAACTGTACACGATATTAAAGAATGTCGTGCGAAGGAAGAACAAGCTAATCAAAATTAGAAGGAATGTAGGCAAAAATATGATTTTTAATAATCGTTTTCTGCGCAGCTTTCGGATATGATCTTGATCGACGAGATTCGGATTTAGATCAAGCATGTTTTATCTCCCTTTCTTTTAATACGCGTACCAATATATCTTTGAAGTCGACTATGAGCAGAATAAGTATGATGCTGGAGAATATCCAATACAAATCTGTCGCTCCCGCATACGCTACATCATCTTCATAGACGATGCTCTCGCTAATCTCATCAATGAGCTCTTTTGGAATACTCCCCCCACTAGTTCGGTTATAATAGTCTACTTTCAGCGTGTCTGCGATGGACTTCAGATTATCCTCGTTTATTTTTGATATTACGCAACCCTTAAAGTTACTAATACATTCTTCTTCTTTTTGAGGCTCCTCGCCCTCTATGGCGCTATTTGTCATAGTGTTTTCGTCCATTGTTGCACCTTTTGTGGTTCCGTAGCCAAATACGGCACCACCGGACGCTGCGCTCTTGATGGATACAATTGAGGATAGAGGGCGATCATTTGTATCTTCGCCGTCAGAGAAGAAGAATAAAATGCTTGTCCGCTCTGGGTTACTTCGATTATATTTTGCAATACGTTCGTTTGCGTACTCAATCAATTCGTCCAAATTCGTGCCAGCACTATACATGTAGTTGCGTGACTTGATGCCGTAAATTGATGATTCTAGCATGTCAGCATTCGATGAAACAGGCATCGCCGTAAAAATACTATTGTCTTCAACTATGATTGAATAGCGCGAACCGCCAAAGTTTTTGGCAAGTTCTTTAATATCTTCGCGCACTTGTTCGTAGCGTTTTTTATGACCACCGCCAATGTCTTTTGCGGACATGCTAGCCGTTGAATCGACAACGAAGAATAGATTAAGATTATTTGCCTGTTTGACATTTATGCCACCCGTAAGCATTGGGCGGAGCAATATTAGGCCCATCATAATGCCAATAGATACGCGTATAAAGTTTTTCTTTCTGCGCCATTTTTTGAAGAATATGCACGCAATGAGTAGGCCTACGCAAGCCGCCAAAATGACAACTACAATAGGCAATGGCACAATTGGTTCAACTCTCATTATAGTTTTAGCCTCCAGATAATAAACATAAATAACAGTAACGAAACTGCTGCGATAACGGCAGGGACTTTTGGTATATCTCTACGCACAACTTGGCCAGCACCCTCAAAAATTGCTGACTCCTGTTGCGAAATCTGCTCTGCGATTTCTTCGATGGAATACTTTGAGCCGGCGAATAAGTAGTATGAACCACCCGTCATCAATACGGCTTCACGGAACTCTTTGCCACTTGCTGATTCTGCCTGGCCTGCATAGTTCGTCATAGACATAGCTTCGCCAGTATTTAGGCCATAAACCGTGATATCGTAGCTGCGTGCATAGGCTGCCGCCTGCTTAATATTTACTTCTTGCGACCTATTAGCATAATTATCCGTCGCGATAACAATCGAACGAGAACGCTCTGCCTCGCCAAGGCGATCAAAAGCTTCGACGCATCCGACCAGGCCTGGGCCTATCTCAGAGCTGGAATGTTGCTTGCTGACGGCGGCGCCCCACAACGCACTGCCATAATTATCAAAATTGTCTTTCAGATCCTGTAGTACCTCGGAAACTGCAAGGTAATCATCGCTAAGCGGGGATAGTGTAACGTAAATACCATCAAAGATGGTAACGCCGAAGCGTTCGCCCTGCATCCTCTCTACGAGATTTTTGTAGTAATCGAGAAGCTCATTGATGTTGTTGGACATCGAACCGCTTACGTCAAGACAAAGCATAATATCGCGGTTCTTCTGATCAGAATGTGTCTCCTCTACAGAAACTGGACGTGATGTGACTACTGTGATGCTAGACATGCTGACGACGAATAATGCTGCGGCCAAACAGAGCAGCATATTGTAATGTTTCTTGGCGGCCTTGTATTCTGGCAATTCGCGAATGGTTTTCGTGTGCGCAATCAATGACGAATTGTCATGTTTTGGTTTGCGTAACTTCTTTTTGCGAAAACGTAAAATCGTGGCTATTGAAATTGCAATAACTGCAACCAGCGGCAAGACGAATAGCCAATTATATCTCATTGCATCCATTACATATCCTCCACGAGCTTACGCGCTTTCTCTGCGGCCGTTTTTACTGAACCTTTTTCTAGGGTATCGAATTCGTCTGGATATAGGTTTTCAATCGTTTCGATAAGTTTCGTATAATTTGAACGCTTAAGATCCCTGAGCGACATTACTTCTGCATGGAATCCGACCGCTTCGCAATAGAACAAGCGTACAATCAAGCTAAAGTGCTGATGTGCAACGGATGCTTTGATTTTGTGATCGCTATAATTACGTTCAGCCTGGTCGATGAGTCCAAGGTATTTTTGCTTTAAGGCATTCAAATCTACAATCTTTGGCTGTTGAATCTTTAATGTTGATAGGCTCTTTAATGTTTTCTTTCGTGTGATGAAGAAAATTAGAAAAACTAGGCCAGCGGCAAGCAGGGCGAATAAAATACCGACCATCGTCCAGCCGAAGCCGTAATAAATCGGGCCATACATAAGTTTACTAACGTCGGACACGTTTTTGCTCCTCTAACATTTTGAAAATCATTGGAATTGCTTTTTCGCTACCAGGAACTGTCGTGCTGACAACGCCGAAACGATGCAGGCCTTTTTGGATTTTTTCGGTCAAAGATTTACGGTATTCTTCTTCGGCCGCGGCAATCTTTTTGTTTGCGCGAAAATAATGCGGCAAGCGAACATGGTCGTTCATGTCATTTACGTCCTTGTCTAAT
>CAMHIH010000086.1 GCA_946185175.1 uncultured Candidatus Saccharibacteria bacterium | reverse complement strand
GTCGATGATAACCATGGTAAGGATGAGGTCCCGGGTTCAAATCCCGGTCGCGGCTCCATATAATGACTATTAAAACTCGTGAACACAAAATGTTTGCGAGTTTTTTGTTTCTTGCTTTTCCTCAGAAGTCATTGGCGCACTTTTTTGTATAAGCCTTTAGACTCAAATAGTTTACGCATTTCGGCAAGCTTTTTTCTGCGTGTTTCAAGTTCTTCTTTTGTTGTGTAATGCGGAGGCGTTTCTTTTTGCTTAAAATCTGCGAAATTCGTATTTGGCTCCAATGCTCCCATGATTGTATTCGTAACTCCCACGCAGTGACCAGCAATACAATGATCTTTGTCTTTGTATCTTAAAACAAATTCTTGATCTGATTTTTTCTCGATGAATGTCGTTTCCTTGTTAAAGTGAGCATAGTTTCCGGCGCCAGCATATATGTAAGCAAAATCGCCACTATGCTTGTTATACAATTCAAAGAATATGTCGTTCCTGAACGATTGCCATCTTTTTAGTTCGCCTTTATCAAGATACCAGAAAATTACGCCACCAAGATTTCCGCCCATCGCTCCAGGTTCTGCGTGTTCGAAAAATAAAATAGTCTTCTTTCCGGCGAACAAATCGCTCATTAGTTTATTGTTCGCCTCAATGAATGATTCTGGTAATATGATGTTATTTTGGTTGTAATAATAAGCAAATTTCGGAGCTATTTGCTCTGGACTATATCCAGCTATACCGCAACCGATTTCTGTTACATAGAATTTCAGCTCTGGATGATTTTCTGCGAAATGGATAAAACGCTCGATTTGGGCAAACATTTCATCTTCGGAGTCCATTGTGTTTATTGCATAGCTTTGACCTTGCAATCCCTCTGCCTGGCCCATTTTGGCTCCAAACTTGTGAACAGCCGTCGCGGCAGCGCCGCCTAAATGTGCGCCATGGCCATTACTGCCAAAAACGAATACTTCATCTTTTTCAAGTTCCGTAATATACCCGTTTTTATCATATTTAGCCATATTAGTCCTTCAATATTTCCTTAGCTAATTCATATTTCTTTTTACGAGCTTCGTTAAGACCGCTCGCGCGTTTCGGATCAGTGTTATTCGCTAAATCTGCTAGTTTTACTTGCTTAGCGAGAGGATTTGCCTTAACGCGTTTGAGATACGATTTGTATTCTTCGTCCTCCGGCTTGCTTAAGAGCAGAACAGCTTCGACGATATTCTTTGGTATGCCTCTCTCGAGCAGATATTCGGCCGTTACGTCGATATCCTCGATGGTATCATGAAGAATCGCAATCGTCTTTAGCTCGAGGGTGTCTAATTGTGCGGCTACGGCCATTGGATGAAGGATATAAGACACGCCATTTTTATCTACCTGGCCTTTATGGGCTTTTAGGGCTATTTCTAGTGCGGTTTCGAATATTTCGTTTTCGCTCATATTTCTCCTTTTACGGCCAACAGAAGAATTCCGTCTTTATATCATGTTTATCGCAATATTCTTCTATTTCCGAAATGCGTCCGTCTTTTCCGAACTTTTCTTTTAGTGCAGTAAGCTTCTGTTTATCGGTTTTATCTGCGACGCCTAAACTTTCGAATAGCTTGGTAGTGTTTTCTTTATCTAGAGATAGCTTGTATTCATAGTCGTCGCCCATGCCGCGTAATTCCTCGACTCTTTTTCCGTAGTCAAGCCCATCAAGAAGCAACTTTCCATCTTCAAGAATAGCGTCTGTATTAATCGTAATATCTTTATCTTCGTAATGATAGAAAGTGATCTTCATACTTCTATTATATCATCAGACGCAATTTCTAAGCTGTTCTGCGCCAGCAACATACGTCTGGTGTTGCAAATTCGCCAAACATTGCGATATGGACTTGTGACGGAGCTACGAGTGTTCTGCTGTGGTTAGTAAAAACGTAGTTAAAAGTTATGGCCGAATATAAAAGGCTCGAAGAAATATGATAACCATGGTGTGGATGAGGTCCCGGGTTCAAATCCCGATCGCAGCTCCATCTTTTATGCTTTGTTTTTAGGCGAGTGGCTGTGGTGTGACCGGTGGTTGTGGCGGAGTAGGTGTTGGTGGGGTTGCTACTGGCTGCGGTGTCGCCGAGGGTTGTGCTGTGGCAACTGGTGTAGCAATGGGTTGCTGGATTGGCGCAGTTGGCTGAGCGATTGGACTTGGTGTCGTGGGGTTCAATGGTGGAGCAGTCGTGATTGGCTGAGTTGGGGTAGGCGTAATGAATGGCGAAGATTGAGCTTGTGATACGGACGTTGGAGTTTGAGTTGGCGCCGGTGATGGACTTACTGCTGGCGCGGCTGGTTGGGCTGGCTGTGAAGCTGGTGTAATTGGCTGATTGGGATTTACCCAGTTATCACCAGGCTTGGCGATTGGCGTGGTTTGTGGGGTGGTGTCGCTAAATGTTTGATTGTTTTTGGAGCCTGATTTAACTAAGATAAAGCCGATGGCGAAGCAGATGATAGTGAAGACAATCCAGATAAGAATTGATGAGCCATCGTCTTCGATTTCGAGCAAGAAGTCGTAGATGGTGTGCAGAATCGTTGGAACTAGGAGGGCGAGAAATAGATTGCCCGTATCGTTTTGGCCAGCGGCTTTGTTGGCGCGAGCTTTACCAAAGAAGTATCCCATAATTACGCCATAGCAAAGGTGTCCTGGAACGGCGGTAATGGCGCGAGCGATGCCGACGGCAAGGCCGCCTTGTAGGAAAACGTAAAGTACGTTTTCGACACAGGCGAAACCTAATGATGAATAGGCGGCGTAAACGATGGCGTCATAGCTTTCGTCGAAGTCGCGATTTTTGTAACAGATTACATAGATAACAAGCCATTTGAAGAATTCTTCAATGAGTCCAACGCCGAGAAAAACGTTGGCTAGTAGCCCAAAATCGCCATATAGTACTGTGTCTAATTCAAAAAAGTGGCCATAGCCTATTTCGCAGACTAGGACTGGGATGACAGTCA
>CAMHIH010000085.1 GCA_946185175.1 uncultured Candidatus Saccharibacteria bacterium | reverse complement strand
GTATGTCTGGATTGACGCGCTATCGAATTACATCACTGTACTTGGCTACCCAGAGAAGGATATTTCTGCTGATTGGCCAGCAGATACGCAAATTGTCGGTAAGGATATTTTGCGTTTTCATGCCGGTATTTGGCCGGCAATGTTAATGGGGCTTGGCTTGCCTCTCCCACATAATCTCCTCGCGCACGGCTTCATTACCGTAAATGGCGAAAAGATGTCGAAATCCATTGGCAACGTCGTCGACCCACAGGAGATTCTAGCCAAACATGGCCTTACGCCATTCCGCTATTACTTCTTGCGCCATGCTTCTACTACGGACGATTCTGACTTTACCTGGGAAAAATATGAAGCCGCTTATAATGAATTGGCCAACGATTTAGGAAACTTGGTCCAACGCCTTGCGACTCTTTGCAAGAAGAACAGCGTCGTAGTCGATTATAAGTTCTCTGAGCCAGCATTCGACCGCGATTTTCGTTCTCGCATGGACAAGTATGAATTCAACTTTGCATTTGACATCCTTTGGGAAGAGATTGGTAATCTAAACAAGCACATCGATGCAGAAAAGCCATGGACGCTTGCCAAAACTGATCCAGAAAAAGCCAAGAAGGTTCTCGCAGATACGGTCGTTCGCCTACTCACGATTAACGACTATCTTAAACTATTCTTGCCAGATACGGCAGAAAAGATTGCAGATATCTTTACTGGCGCAATCGAACCACCAGCAACGCCGTTATTTCCAAAAAATTAAAAAAGAAGCCCCGCGCAGGGGCTCTTTTTAATCTTTCATCCAATACTTCTTGCCGCCGAGAATATCGTAGGTTAGCAATTCGTAATCACGTAGTATTTCAGCTTGGCTTAGTTCGCGACCGTCTAAGTATGTCGCAGTTAGAATTGGCTCAGCCTGACACACATCATCAACGATGTAGTAGAGTGCGTCTTTCTTCCAATTTAGGATGTTATACATGTTATTAACCATGCAGTTTGGTGTAGTTGTTGGCAAATACTTTGTCGAAAAATTGGCATCATAGTTCGCGTAAACAAAGTACGGAGTCACGCGGCTCAAGTCACGCACTTCCTTCACCTCGTTGCTGTTCGTGATATTGAATAGGCCAGCAGAATGATCACCAAAGAATAGAACTACAACTTTCTTGTCTAATTTGTCTAGCTCTTCGATGAATTCGCCAAGATATTGATCCGAGTTATGCAACATCTGATAATATGTTGCAATGTCTAGCGCGCGGTTTTCTTCAATATCCTCGTTAGTAACTGCGAATTCAGTTTCTTCATAGATATCATGGTTGTACGGCGTATGGTTCTGCATAGTTACCAGGCCAATCACTTGATTCTTTTTGCTGCTATTTAGAACCCTCAATGTCTCGTGATAGGCAGAATAATCATTAATATATTCAGAAGTGCCATCATGTTCTTGAAACTTCATATCGTACTGATCAATGAAAGTATCGAAGCCCTCATTTTTTAGAGCAATATTGCGCTTATACATGCCGCCGTTATATGGGTGAATAGCCGTAGTCTTATAACCTTGATTTTTGTAGGTCTGCGCGACACTCGGAATCTCTCCGGCTTTTGGTATTAAAGCAGTATAAGGAACTGTATTAACCCAATAATTAGTTAGGCTAGTAAGCGTTTCAAATTCGATGTTTGCGGTGCCGCCACCATAATCCAGGGAATACATGTAGCCGCTAGGATACTCACGCATAATGCGGTGAACATTCGGCGTAATATCGCCACCAGTGTGTGGATAATAATCTTCAAATTTTAGCCCCTGGAATTCTACTGCTGGATCAAAGAAGGATTCGTTTAATATTACGATTATGTTTACGTCTTCGTCGGCCGCAGAGATGCGTGATTCATTCTCATGTTTTGCGCGATCATCATACTCGGCTTTCAGCTCGGCGATTTTTGATTCGCTATATTGATCAGGCTGGGCTAGCTGTAATTTCTGCAAGTTATACAAGAAGCCCAAGATGAAGCCATTGTCATCATAATTGCGATTCTGGTTCCAGGCCGTAAAATGCGTTCCAAGGAAAATGTCTTCATAGCGGCTCCCATCATTGTGTCTTACAAAATCCGTCGCGAAGAAAAATGATAATCCCGAAATCGCTACGAGCATTATGCGAAGCGCAAATTCGTGACGCTTAAAATAGCTAGGACTTGGATTTTGGTAGGTTAAATGAAGTCTCTTTGCAATCTTTCGATTAAAGAATATCGTCAATGCAATCATCAGTAGAATTGCGACGACTAACTTAATTATCGACTCGACGCTAACAAACTTCGAAAGGGAAGATGCCTCACTTGCTAGCTGAAAATCTTCTGGAGAAAGTGGAAAACCGCGCGAATTGAACTTATTAATATGTGCATATGTCATTAGCGTAATTAAAATCCAAGTAAAACCAGTTGCGGTGCCTGGCTTCTCGAAAATCCCCCACATAAAAATTAAAATCAGCCACATCAAAAGCGCGTTAAAAAAGAAAGGGGCAGGGCTACCAATCGCAAAACTCCAAGTGCGACTGAAGCTATTTATAAAATAGCGATATTCCAAAAACCAAGTTAATACGATAGCTGCAACGGCCAAAAATAGTAGCGATGCTAGAATGTAAGCTTTCTTTTCACTAAGCTTACTGACCTTAATCTTCAATTTTTTCACTATCTAATTATAGCATGAGGTTACGGTGATTGAACTTATGCTTTTTTGGAGTGGCGCAGCCAAATAAAATAAAACACATGAATTGATTCAAAAATCACTGTAATCTATCTGTAATTCCGCTAATACTGGCGGCTGCAATTATTGTGTACGCAGCCATAAATAGTGGTATAAATCGCCTGGCAAGATATCACAATCGCGAAGTAGTATTAACCGGCACTCTCACAGAAAATGCCATAGAAAAAGACGGATCAATCCGCCTAACAATTAACAACCTATACCTTAATTATAGCACAAAACGTATAAAAAGTCAAGTATATGTAATGCTGC
>CAMHIH010000084.1 GCA_946185175.1 uncultured Candidatus Saccharibacteria bacterium | reverse complement strand
TAGTATAATAGCACATTAAGTAAAAATAGTCAAGTATTTTTATAGAAAAATAGCAAAAATCAATTAAATCTTAAAAAAGTTCAACTTGACCCGGCGTCAGGCCATCTGCGTCCTCGTCTGGCTCAATATTATAAAAATCCACAACTTCAGGCGAAGATTTCAGTGCGCTTGGCCAAATCCGCTGTGTGAGTGAGAGGCCATTAATACTCTCGCATCGGCTGAGGGCGACATAGAGTTGGCCAACATCAAAGCAGCTCGGGTCAACGATGGCTTTGGGGTAGGTTTGCCCCTGGCTTTTATGAATCGTGATCGCATAGGCCAAGCGCAGTGGAATCTGCTTGAAAGTCCCAATTGTGTCATGCTCGATAGTTTCACCATTCCAGATTGGGCGGCTAATTTCCCATTCATGATATTTGACATCCGACTTTTGACTATTATCCCATACCACCTTTACTGAGCGATCATTGATCTTTTTGACGGTGCCAAGTTGGCCATTTTTGAAGTTGTCCTCGTTACAGAGTGCGATTACACGGGCGCCAGGTTTTAATACGAGTTCTAAATCAGCCGCCTCGTCTCCCTTATTGACGGTACCTTCTTTAGTGGCGGTAAAAACATATTCATCGCCATCAATTTCGGCAAGTTTTTGCTGATTAATACGATTAGCTTTGGCATTGGTTGGCACTAAATAAATTGCCTCGGGGTCTGGCTCGTCCATAATGACTTGGTCATTGAAGTATTCCAGGCAACTAGTATCGCCGATGCGCGCAAGGTCTAGTTGGCTAACAAAAGTTTCTTCGCTTTGGCGCACGACCTCGTCTAATTTGAATGTTTTAAAATTGAAAAAATTCCAGTTTACGCCGTTGAAACAAAAACCATTGCCCAAATTAGGGTATTTATTCAATAGAATCTCGCGATCTTCATTGCGTAAAACCGGCGGCAATTGGAAGAAGTCACCGACGACGATGAGTTGTTTTTTGCGCCCAGTCATCCGCTCGGCCTTAAAAATCATTTCGGCTATATAGTCAAACAAATCGACGCGGCACATTGAAATCTCGTCTATCACGATTGTTTGGGCGTTCAGGATTTCCTCTGGCGGATGCACGGTTTTACTGTAATCGTAAATTTGCCGGTAGGGCAGATGAAAGGCGCGGTGAATCGTGCTGCCGCCGCGTAGTTTTAATGCGGCAATGCCGGTGGGCGCGCAGGCGATCGTGTTGCGCTTGGCGTGGTCAAGATAGCGCTGCAGCACGAAGGACTTTCCGGTGCCGGCATCGCCAGTCAAGAAAACATTCCGGCCATCAAGCATGGCGGTCAGAGCCGTCTTTTGACAATCGGTTAATTCGTCATATTTATCGAAGCCTAGCATGTCTATTTATTATACAAAACAAAAAACCTGCACGCGGCAGGAATGATTGACTAATATGGCAGGGGCGGCAAGACTCGAACTCGCGACACCTGGTTTTGGAGACCAGTGCTCTACCAACTGAGCTACGCCCCTTGAGAATCTAATCAAGATTATAGCATATTTCGCCATCATGAAAAACGCGAGCATTTTATGCTAGAATTACTGTAAGAAATAAACGAGATTTTTTATGAGTTTTACGACTGACGCTACACCAAATGCGAGTATTCCGCCTAGCGAAATGCCCGATGCAACTAATCCAAATCCGCCAAAGAAGGATTCAACCCTCAAGACGGTACTAATTGTTTTGGCAGTAATATTTGGTATTCAATTCGTGCTGCCGGTAATTTTCCTTGTATTTATTTTGGTCGCAGTTGGGCCAAACATTGAAGATTTCTTTGAGGATTTTACAGACGAGTTTAGCTATGAGTACGATGGTGGCTATAGCGACTATGGCGGCGTTTGGAAAATTGCAGACACCGAACAATGTTTAATGCTCGGAAGTGATAATGAGTTTAGTTGGCGTCAGGTTTGCGATGATGACTCAGATAATTATCTTTCGGGCAATTATACCGTTAAGTCTGGCAAAGAAGCTGTTGACGATATCAATTTAACAACCGCAGAAATTGCCGACCTAATTAAAGTTGATGATTATGCGGATATAAATGTTAACCGGCTCTATAGTTTTCATCTCTTCGCTCAAAGCGAAATGCTTAATGGTGAAGAAAACGTAGTTGCCGGCGAAGAACAACGTCTGATTTTCTATAGCGAAGGTAGCGCCGCGTCACTTTATAACCTGGATGATGGGGTATTTTATCAATTAGATTATTACATCCCTGCAACCAACTACGAAGAAGATGGGGACATAAATCTTCCTGACGAGCCATACTATAACGATAAGCAGAACGATGACGCAAATCGTACTTAACAGATAAACATGCTAGAATAAGCCTAGTATGTATGAAACATTTTCTAATTTCGTTAAAGATAAACAGCATATTTGCATAATTCAGGCCGAGAATCCTGACGGCGATTCTTTGGGTTCCGCTTTGGCACTAGAAGAGGCTTTGTCCGATAAAGAAATCTCACTTTATTGTCCGGTCGATATTCCAAAATATATGCGTTATTTTGAGGGCTGGAGCAGAGTAGACATTGAATTCCCCTATAAGGCAGATGCTTTCATTATTGTCGATACTGCATCGTCGGTCTTACTTTCAAAGCTGCTAGATGATGCGGCTATTCGAAATTGTCTATATTCCGCCCCGGTGCTCGTAATTGACCATCACGAGACGGCGCCGGATTTAGATTTTGAGCATGAAGAGATTATTGAACCGCTCTCAAGTTGCTGCGCTTTGCTATACAAAATTTTTACGGATCAGAAAGTAAATATTAACGCGCAGTGTGCCGAAAACTTACTATATGGCATCTTGTCTGACACATTAGGTCTAACTTCGCAGTCGACTAGTTCGGATGATTATCGTGCCGCTGCTGCGTTAATGGATGCTGGTGCTCGGGTGGCCGATATGGAAGAGCGACGCCGTGAATTCATGAAGAAGTCGGCTCGCATTCTCGACTACAAGGCGGATTTAATTAAACGCGTCGAATATCACCTCGATGGTAGGCTGGCGACTGTTCTAATCCCGTTCGAAGACATCCAGG
>CAMHIH010000083.1 GCA_946185175.1 uncultured Candidatus Saccharibacteria bacterium | reverse complement strand
TGGCGCTTCGCGTAAAGGCGAATTTGATATGGCGGTCGGGAATATTATCGGAACAAATATTTTTAACATCTGTATTGTATTAGGTTTGCCAACTCTTATTTATGGTGGTTTTAGTTCGGAGGCATTCAATATTATCGATACTCTCGCGGTGCTGGCTGCGTCTTCTTCGGGCGGAGCAGTAAAAAGCTTACGCGCATTGAGGGATTTGTGATGGTGGCGATTTTCGCTGCTTATTACGCATATCTGTTTATTGTTTAAAGAGCAACAAAAAATCGCCACTAGAATGGCGCCTAAAAAATGGCTCCCCCGGTCAGACTCGAACTGACAACCTCGAAGTTAACAGCTTCTTGCTCCACCATTGAGCTACAGGGGATTGCGAAGATTATTTTATCGTATCTTATATAAAAAGTCAATTTTTTTCACATGTGTATTGTATTTTGACGGCAAGGGGCAGAACGATTATACTAAACATAAGTAAAACGGAGGTATATATGTGTGGGATTGTGGGATACATTGGTAAAAAAACTGCACAAGACGTGCTCTTGAATGGCCTAAAACGTCTTGAATACCGCGGTTATGATTCAGCTGGCATTGCGACACTTGATGACGAAGAGCAGCCGCACATTGCGCGTTCGGTTGGTAAAATCGCTGAGCTCGAAAAGGTTGTTGCTAAAGAGCCGCAGACTGGTCACCTTGGCATTGGTCACACACGCTGGGCAACGCACGGTGGCGTTACAGAAGCAAACGCTCATCCTCATCATGTTGGCAACATTTGGATGGTGCACAATGGCATTATCGAAAATTACAAAGAGTTAAAAGCCGAATTAAAGGATGTTGAATTTAAGTCTGATACTGATACAGAGGTATTAGCAGCCTTCATCGACAAGAACTTCGCCAAAGGCACAAGCCTCAAGGATGCGGTCGCAAAGGCCGTCAAAAAAGTTCGCGGTACTTATGGTATTGCTGTTTTCTCGCCACTCGAGCCAGGTAAAATTGTCGTAGCTCGCCTTGGTAGCCCGCTCATTATCGGCGTTGGGAAGGATGAGACTATTATTGCATCTGATGCCTCGGCTTTATTGGGCTATACGCGTGAAGCGGTTTATCTCAATGATGGCGAGTTGGCAGTTTGTTCGGATGACAATGTCGATGTTTATAATCTCAATCTCAAACATTTGAGCACCAATACTGAAACCATCGAGGGTGATTTGGCGCAAATTCAAAAGGGTGGCTATGACCATTTCTTACTAAAAGAAATCATGGAGCAGGCCACAACTTTACATAATACTTTGTCTGGTCGTATTGATCCGAAGAATGGCACCATGCATTTGGGCGGTCCAAATCTCACCACTAAAGAAATGAAAGACCTTCGTCATATCGTGATTGTTGGTTGCGGTACGGCGTATTATGCCGGCCTTCTGGCTTCGTATTATATGGAGCAATTAATTCCGGATATTACAACTGAAGTCGTAATCGCTTCGGAGTATCGTTACCGCTCATTCCATCTACCAGAACACACGGTCGCGCTGATTGTTTCGCAATCTGGCGAAACTGCCGACACCTTGGCTTGTTTGCGCGAGATTAAAAAGCGTGGCGCCAAGACACTTGGCGTCGTCAACGTTGTTGGGTCGACCATCGCGCGCGAAGTCGACGGCGGTACTTATGTGCATGCTGGTCCAGAAATATCCGTCGCATCCACTAAAGCATTTACGGCGCAGGTGGTGGCAATGTTGATGTTCGCTGGTATGATTGCAGAAGTGCATGGCGGCAACAAGTCGTTAATCAGTCAATTCACGCAAGAACTCGCTATTCTTCCGAAAGAAATTGAAAAAACTCTTAACGAACATCACGACACTATGAAGAAGTTGGCCAAGAAATATGCTAAATACGACGATGCGCTTTATCTCGGTCGTGATACAGCTTATCCAATCGCACTTGAAGGCGCTCTCAAACTTAAGGAAGTTTCCTATCTTCATGCTGAGGGGTATGCAAGTGGCGAACTTAAGCACGGTCCAATCGCCTTGGTTGACGACACTTTCTTTGAAGTATTTGATATTCTCGATAACTGGTTGTTTGAAAAATCTATTGGTGGCTTGCATGAAGTGCGCGCCCGCGGTGGTCATGCCTTAGTTTTGACTGATGCCGTCGATAAAGAAATCGACGCCGACGATGTAGTTCGTATCAATACGCCAATTAAGCAACTTGTACCAATTTTGCTCAATACTCTGCAGCAATTGTTGGCCTACTATGTTGCCGTTGAACGTGGCAACGACGTCGATCAACCGCGCAATCTTGCAAAATCTGTAACGGTGGAATAATGAGACGCAAAAAGTCAGAAGAAGCTAAACGTCGTATTCGCGAAGCTAAACATGAAGCTCGTGAAGCTAAGCGCGCCAAGAAAAAGGCGCGCAAAGCTGCTGAGCGCCGTCGTCCATCTTATCCGCGCATGTCACCAAATGCAATCTGGTACACGCTAAAGATTTATAGCAAGGCAGTTGGTCGCAAGCGTTACTTCTTCTGGTTTTATCAAGGATATAGCTCAATCATGCCGTCCGTTACGGCGCTGTTAGCGGGTGCTGCCGTCACGCGCATTACGGAAGCAATTACTACGCACGACTTTTTACCATTCCTGTGGATTGCGATTATTATGTTGGTAATTCAATTAACTAATACAATACTCGGGCAAGTCTACAACTTATTGCAGGTTTCGACCTGGCAGGATGTTTATATCTATGTCAGCGAAAAAATTGCCAACAAGTATATTCAAATTCCATTGGCAGTGCGCGAAAGTCAAAGTTTTGCGGACAAATTTAATCGCGTGCAAGATTATGGCTCAATGATTGCTAGTGTTTCAAGTAGTCTGATTTCAATTATTACATCAGTCATCAGTTTAATATCAGTATTGGTTGCAACCTTAGCGATTTCGCCGCTAGTCACAATTGCAGTGGCCCTAGCGGCGATCCCATATTCAGCATTAAGCCTTAAGCTTTCTGCGCGTCAGCGTCGTAACTGGCGTGAGTTTACAAAAGATCGTCGCGTCGCTTACCAAATCGAACAGAAAATCACTAACTCTAATTCGGCACTTGAGATTGAATTAAATAATCTCTCGCACCAATTAATCGAGCGTATGATTCGAGCGCGTCGTCGTAGTCAAGAAAAAGACTTGGCCGATACGCGCGAATTCTTCTGGCCAAAT
>CAMHIH010000082.1 GCA_946185175.1 uncultured Candidatus Saccharibacteria bacterium | reverse complement strand
CTTGTCGGACCAATCAAGGATTGGGCCACCGGCAATTGCCATATAAGTACCGCGTTTTGCCGTTTCTACCTGGCCAACATAGGCGCCGATAATTTTATTAGATTGGTCAATTGCAATACGCCTGACGACCGTCTTTTTGCGCGCTTCATGGAAATCACCCCATGCCCACGACTGCAAGAAATTAGCATCTTCATGGCTCGTAACAAAAGCATCCCACTCTGGTTGACTATCCGCATCAACTATCTTGATATCAGTTTTGCTCATTATAGGTGTCTCCTGCGTTTACGTAGTTCTTCTAGTTTGTGCACAAATTTGTAGTGAATAGGCTTAATAACTAGATCCTGTGCCGGTAAATATGTCACTAACTCGCCACCAAAACCGGTCTTAAAAGTCGTAACGCCAGCATAACGGTGATGCGGAGAATTTGGTGGCGCAATGCCGAACAGATTATACCGTTTAATACCTAATTGCTTTGCGTCACGCATAACCTGCCACTGTAGGGCGTATGCACCGGGTAATTTGCGCCCTTCTTCGGTCGAGGCGGCTTCATTATATACGGCCTCTGGTGGTTGCATAATAATCAGACCTTTTGCCAGAACTTGATCATGAAGTTTTGCTGTGTAGATTCGAGCGTTCTCGCCGAAAGCCTTATGCTGTGCCAAGATGAATTCGCGCGACGAGGGAATAAATCCTTGTCGTTTTGCGGTCTCAAGCTGCAAATCATAAAAGTCATTAAAGGCATCTTCGTCGGTTTGATATTTTACTTTAACGCCCAATTTGTCTGCCTTACGAACTTCGTACCTTGTCTGGCGACGCATATCGCTCATTAGCTCATCTTCAGTCTTTGCTAAATCAATCATTACGGTATGCTCAGCATGAAGATGCATTGGCGATGGAACTAAGCCAAGCTTTTTCGCCAAAGCCCGGTTCTCTTCATTATCTGGAATATTTGGCCGCATACGCACAAAAACACATTTATTATTGCGAGCAATCTCTGCAATCCCGTCCAGAAATACCTTAACATATTCTTCTTTTCGCCAGTCCGTCAGAGGTCCACCCGGAATTTCGAGATAAGCCCCGCGCTTGGCTAGCTTAAGAATCGCCAATGTGGCACCAAGTTGTTTCTTGCCATCAAATAGTCCTAAAAAGAATATCTTTTCACCGTCGATTCGATATACTTCGCCCCAAGCTGAACTCTGTAGAAAATTCGCTTCAGGATGCTTCTTGCCGACATATTCATCAAAATCGGTCTCCGAAATTTCTTTAACGCTTAGCACTTTTGCCCTCCGTGAGTGTTTTGTATTGCTTTGCTATTTCTGATGCCAACTCTGACACTGAGCGCAGATAGTGCGAATGGCGCCAGCCCTCCTTAACCGTTAGGGTTGAATCCTTAATTAATTCGTGCATTTTCTGGCCCTGGCGAAGTGGCGTAATTTGATCTTCGTCGCCCCATACGATTGCGGTTGGGGTTTTCACTAATGAGATATCTAAATCTTTATCAGAATCAAGCATATTAGTTAGCGTCTGCTTCATATTTTCCGGTGCATTATCGTAGTCGTTTGCGCCAAGTATTTTATGTACAATCTTTCGAAGTGGCTTTACTTTCTTGAGCGGCGCAAAAACTTTTGACAACTTGCGCGACGCGTCACGCTTCTTTGATTCTTCCCAAACACCCGCGGCATCAAGTAAAATCATGCCTCCGAGATAATCTTTATCTTTGACTGATAAATTCAACAGGATACGACCGCCATTACTGTGGCCAAGCGCAATTGAGCCTTTGGGGATTTTTGACTTTGCCCATTCCACATAATCCTCAATTGTATAGACCTTGCTAGATTGCGTCCCGAGGCCTGGCACGCGCAAAAGCTCCGCATTAATGCCATACTCGGATTTTAGATTGGCGATAACCTCTTCCCACGGCTCAGGTTTATAAGTCCAACCGTGAATAATATATAACTTTTGACTCATTTTAGCCCCCATGAAGCGCGTCGTTTCTTGTGCGCCGCATCTTGTCGCGCCAATTTATCCACGTCGGCCGGATCCGCCAATAACTTCTCGACAATCCACTCTAGATATTGGCTCCCCTTAAATAGAACCGTCTCTTTGCCAGTTAAATTATCTTCCAGGTATTTCAAGGCTTGCTGCGGCTTATCGAAAGAGATTACGTCACATTTATCTTTCATCAAGGGATAAGTGTATTTTTTCGTACGACGCCCCACCATGATGACCTTTTCGGCCTTCACGTCCAGAAGGAGCTTGGCTAATTTTTCATGTTCCTCACCCTCGAGCTTACCCTGATCAATAATGTCGCCAATTACCATCCATTTATGCGAAGCATGCATAAGTTTAAACGTCTCGAGCATCGTTGTCATACTAATAATGTGCGCGTTGTAGCTGCTGTCGATAATCTTGATGCCCTTTTTGCCCTTCAAGAAATTACTGCGCGCAGGCGGCATATCGAAGCCGTCCAATTTATAATTAATCGGCAAATTGAGGTATCGCATTAATCGCTCCAACATCACGAGCTGAATCGTAACATCGCGCGGCATTGGTTCGTTAAATTCAAAGCTGTGTTTTTTGAATTTAAAGACAGCCCGATCTGGATATACTTCGTAAGATTGAAGTTCGTTCTTTGAAAGCTTGGCGACTTCGGCATTGATAATCTTAGTCGAATCGACCATTTCTTGGTTATCGCCATCAATCAATACTAGCTTGCGCGTATGAGTCGGAATAGTGGCAAACTCATGCGCAATCGCCTCGTCGATAGTTTCAAATTCCCCACTCGCCACAACGCCCTCATAGAAGACTGCATGCGAGCGCCCCAGGCTAACCCAGATCGAAACCTCTGGCTTCAACCATTTCGCAATGAACTCCGCTTCGTGTGGACGCTCACCGTCACACTCGACAACATAAAACTTCTCATGGCGTCGATAGCTGAATGATCGGCCTGGTGCAGACAAAATAAGTGATAACCAATGCCACTTACTGCCCGTAATGCCATGCATGCCAAGAATATCAAAAGCAATACCAAAGGCGGAATTAGCATTATGTGAATAGTGTGCTTTTGCGCCAAGCTGGCTCTCGACCAGGTTAAGCATCGTCGTCTTGCCGGCTGAGCCGGTAATCATAATAATGCGTGGATGCCATTTTTTAAGAGAGATATTTGCCCATAGCTTAAAATAGCTCGCGGCAACAAAGTAG
>CAMHIH010000081.1 GCA_946185175.1 uncultured Candidatus Saccharibacteria bacterium | reverse complement strand
TCATCTATAAACTTCTTTAATCGTTTTTTAAAGTTTTCAACATCAAAATATTCTGCGCTTTTTATGATTTCTCCGCGCTTGTATTTCGTGTAATCAAAATTCTTTAAGACTTTCGCCAGTGATTCGACGGTTTGATGTTTAAATAATTCGCCGTTAATGCCCGGAATCACGTAATCGCAGGCACCACCTTCATTTAGTGCAATTACTGGACAGCCTGCTGCCAAAGCCTCAACCGGCGCAATACCAAACGGCTCCACGCTCGGAAAAATGAAACCCTCCGACCGAATTAGTGCCTCGCGCAATTCCTCGGTCTTCATGGTCGGCAAAAAAGTAATCAAATCAGAGCCTTCCGCGGCCGCTACGAGGTTTTTATGCTCAGGACCGCCACCGATAATAGTTAACTTCTTTCCAGCCTTTATACAGGCTTTGATGGCCAAATCCTGACGTTTCCAGGAAACCTGGCGTGAATAATTAATAAAGCCTTCACGTTTTTTGACTTGTTTAACGGTTTTGAATTTTTTTACTTCCACCGGTGGCGCAATCACGGTTGACTCGCGCTTGTAATATTTTATAATCATCTCGGCGGCGTATTCCGAGATAGTTACAAAATAATCTGGCTTTTGCGCTCCATTGTAGTCGGCATCGCGCAACGGATTAACGAACTTCTTAAAACACGGGCGCACGATTGGATTAAAAATACCAAAGCCAGGATTCTCGACATATTCATCGTACATCTGCCAATAATATTGCGTTGGCACATGGCAATAGCAAATATGCGTCGTATTTGGCCCGCATTTGACAGACTTTGCTTCGGCGCCAGTTACTGAAATTACTAAATCATAATCACTTAGATCGAGCTTTTCAAAGTATTTTTGGCGAATCATCGGATAGATTCGGCGCAACTTTGATGGCAGGACTTTCATCCAGCCGGTTTTTACTTCGGCGTCATGAAACCAATCAATCCCGCGCGGATTGTATTGCGATGTATAGATTGGAGCCTCCGGATACATCTGATGAATCGCCAACAAAACCTTTTCCGCACCCCCGACATTCGTTAACCAATCACAGACAATTGCAACTTTCATTTTTACTGATTATATCAGATAAAATTAAGAAGGATAATTGTGGCTCAATGATGCGACTTATTGTTAATACTTACCGTATTTCAAAAGTCGTCGCTTCACTTTGACCCTCCGATGCCGTTGATTCGTATTGTAGTGTTACTTCCCAGACCCCCTCCGTGAATTGATTTTTATCCAATGTTACTGAGCTACAGACGGTGTTCTTGGCGTTTGCGATGCCAGTCGTCGTTTCCGTGAAGGTTGTTTCACCATTTGTAAAGGCGTAAGTACAACTGCCACCTTCCTCGATTATATTTGAGACCATGCCACTAGCTAGAACCTTATCGCTGAGCGCGCCCGCCGAGCTGATACTGACATTTGCTATAGTTTTTCCGTTATCGTTCGTTTGGTTTTCGATCTTACTGTCGGCATCTTTTTCGGCTTCATCCTTGCGGTCGTAACTGTCGTTATTTATTTCTTCGTCGGACTTTTTTTCGTCATCCTCGAATAATTCTGCCGTATTCTTGTCGCTCCGATCGTCTACCTTACGGTTTTCGTCCGTTAAATATCTCGCCAAGCTTAATCCGCCAAAGGTCAACAGGGCAACCAAAACAATCGCCAAGCCAACTTTAGCTCCATTAATACCTTGCTTTTTCTGAGATTTTTTCGAATTTTTCTTGTTTGTTTGTTTTTTCGGCATAATATTTCCTCGCGTTATTTTGCCTAGTTACTATTATTATAAGCATAAGTTCTCCCAGAATGCAAGGGCTCAACACAATGCTTGACCTTGTATAATTCGCTTGTGCTATAATTTTACTAACTTATGACAGAAAAAGGGTGTAACTAGATGGCTGACGGATATAGTAATCCTCTTGAGGCGCAAAACGTCGACGACGGCGGTTTTGATGCTGGCGATGTTGGCCAAAATCATTCTGACTCCATGTTTGGTGGCGACATTCTCGCCGGTGGCGAAAAACAAGCCAGCAAAAAACCTAATCTCAGCAATAAATCCAGTGATTCTCAGGGTGCCCAGGGCGCACGTGAACGTGCCGCATCTGGCAATCAATATGGTGACAAAGTCAAAGAAGGTACCGTGGGTGGTGCAATGCGCATGGGCGCAGCCGGTGCTGCTGTTGGTGCACTCAAATTCGTCAACAAAGTTACCGGTCGCACGGATAAAACCGTTAAACCAGGTGGCTTGCGCGGCGTTCTTAACAAGGCTATCCCTGTTCTTATTATTGTGGGTGTAATGACTGGCTTTTTAGGCGCTTCGGTCGGTGGACAAATGTCGCTAGGTGTGGCATTAGCCGAGCAAGTTATGAGGCGCTTTGACAGTATGAGTGTAGAAAACCAGTTAGTTGGTAAGAATTATCTAAAAGCTCAGCTCAATCCAAAGACGCGCCGCGTCCAGAACGGCGGCGAGGCCCACAACTATCTTAGGCAACACGGCAAAATCTACCAAGCTTTTACCGGTGACACTGGCGAAAAATATTTCAAAATGTCCGACTATCAAGAATCAAAACTCAATCAAAAAGGTATTGAGCTTGTCGACATGAATGACGGCACCGGCCGTAAATATATGAAGTTTACCGAGAAAGATAACCAAGGTCGGGTGCTTAGCGTAACAAATGTCGTAGCGGATGCCGATCAGATATCGTCTGTACCGGGCTCAATTGATTTTGAATCCGCTATGGCGGCCGATGGAAACTCTACCTTCCAAAAAGCTTATTACGAAGGTGCTAAAACTTTCCGCAGCGCAGTTGGCGACTGGTTCAAAGCCAAGACAGGGAAATTACTTGAAGCACTTGGCGTTAGTCGAAATAGGTTCAGTGAATTTGACGGATCACAAGACGATGCGACGCGTAAGCAACAAGTCCTTGATACGATAGAGTCTTCCGTAGACGACCAGGGCATCGATGGAAAAATCGATACAGCATCCTATGATCTAGAAGACGTAGATAATGACCCGGATAATCCGGATGCCGGCAGCCATCATGAAGTAACAGATAAAGCGTCGAGTACTGTGCAAAGCGGCTCATTTAGTGCGCCGAGTGGCGAAGATGCAACACCAGCAACTACGCAAGCTGTCGAAAAAACCGTTAAGAGTAAGTTGGATGCTGTGTCTGAAACTTCTGGTAGAACAATTGGGGAAAGACGCTGTAATATGGCGCTTTGATCCA
>CAMHIH010000080.1 GCA_946185175.1 uncultured Candidatus Saccharibacteria bacterium | reverse complement strand
GAAAATAGGTCGACGCCGCAAAGTCCAATACGAGCAGCACTACGAGCAGCGTAGTGATGTTAAAAATTGTCTTTCGCGGCATGCGCTCAATAATATTGTCAATAAACGGCGCCACATAGTATACGACCGTCATTCCACCAATGCCGAACGCCAATAATCCCTCGAGGCATATTCTGCCATTGATGTTCATGAAGTGCCCCGTGTAATCCCACCAGCGCATACCATAATGCAATTCCGATACATATGATGTTAGATATTCGATAATGCCGCTCGCAATAAAAATTATGAAAAACTCAACCACCGGCTTTTCACGATAACGATAGCCCAGCGCCAATGCCAGAATTCCACCAAAGCCGTAAATTGGCAACCATGGACCAAAATTCATACCTCGGTTAACGAAGTCTCCAGTCGTATACATAAACAACGCCACCTCCCAAAACCAACCAATAATCGCAAAAACAAAGAACAGTACGACGATAGATAAAAACGAATAACGCTTAAAATAGTTTAGGCGGTGCATGCGCGGCGTCCGCATTGGCGTAGGAGACAAGCGATCAGGATAGGAAAGACAGTTTTTAATTTCACGATATTCGGCTAGGCTGCGTTCCTTAATTTCGCGGGAAAGAATCTTTTGATTAGCGGACGGCGAGCGAAAACTTATGCCCAAGTAATCTTCAAAGATTGCGCGTATGCCAGTAGTTTTTGGGAGTTTTTCGGTCTTCTGACTTGAGGCCTCATACAGGTCGGCGTAAGCGATTTTAATCTCGTCAGTATTTGCGCGGCGATACAGTAAATCGTCTTTTAGATTATCAATTCCAGCAATCTTGCGGCGTTTTGCATTTCGACGCACATCAACATAGAATTCCGTGCGGGCCGCAATTTTAAGCGGGTTAATAAAGAATATATTGGTCACGCCCATCGTTAGCACGCCGATTGCTTCGAGCGGCAAGAACGCCAGGTCCAGCGCAAATGCCTTCATCTTATAACCATGCATCATGCGGCGCGAAAGGTTAATGGCGTCTTTGTGATTAATCTTGGGGTTTTCCGACAAGATAAAATCTACGAGCCAATATGAGTAGTTCTTAATTATGCCACCCACAATAGTTAGCGACCAAAGCGCAAGTAATACAACTTTTACAATTCTCACCTTTGCGATATTGCCCAAGCTACGAGTTTTAAGCGGAAAGACAAAACGATTAGTGGCCACCTTTTTGTATTTGTGCGACTCTAGGAAAATACGTCGCACGGAAACAATAAAAGTATTTAGTACAAAATACCAAAAAATTAACGAAAGTACTGTGGTGCTAATGATGAAAATACGAAACGATAAGCCCACCGAACCGAATATAACCGTCAACGCACTGATAATTTTATAGAAGATATTACCATGATCGAAATCGTTCAAGATATCATTAATAAAGCCATTATCTCTACTGAATACATCCGTTTTTGTCGCTTCACGGCGTTCTTCGATTTGGCGCTGAATCTCGTCGCGCGCCCGCTCGAAATCATTATTTTCAACCTCGTGCACCACACGCTCGACGTCACGCACCTGTTGCTCTCTTAATGTCATATGGCTAAACGACCAGGAAAACTCTGCGCCAATCGCCGACGCCACTAAGCACGTAAACACCAGCAAAAAGTAGTGGCCGCGAACGACGTTATATGCCCTTTTGATGATATTGAAAATACTCAATGCCTCACGCTTGAGTGTTTCTTTCATATTAAAATTATATCATTCAAAAATCCGCCCTGAGGGCATGGGCGGATTTTAGTCTTTGAACGATGTTAGCCTTCAATGGCAATATATTTTTGATCTTCCGGAAGCTCTTTCTTTGGCTCAGCTTTTGGAACGGTCAAGGAGAGAATACCGTCCTTATATTTAGCCTTAATATCTTCCTGCTTCATTTCATCGCCAACATACCAGCTGCGAGACAATGAGCCGAAGTGGCGCTCATGACGGATGATCTTGCCATCTTCTTCATCTTTCTTTTCTTCTTTATGCTCGGCAGAAATAGTTAGGAAGCCATTGTCGAGCTTAATCTTAATATCTTCCTTATTAAAACCCGGCAACTCAACGGCAAGTTTATAGTTCTTTTTGGTTTCTTTGACATCTGTGCGCATGAGCCCAGCTTCGTGCTTTGGTAGGCGCATTAGTCCGCGACCACCGTGCGGCCCGTCAAATGGATCATTGAAAAAGTCATTATCGAAGTCGCTAAACATTTCGTCAAAAAGATTATCGATTGGGAATCGCATATTTATCCTTTCTTTTATTATTTTTAGCGTTAGTGGCGAGGCCAGCATCAGAGTTCATTGATTTATTTATCTTACTTCTGCCTCTGGTGGCTTCGTTGTACTTTCAGTATAGCGCTTATAATTAGCACTGTCAAGTGCCGAGTGCTAGTTTTTTGGACTTTTTTGGCTTTCTTTCAGTCAACAAAATTGCTTGCGTTTAGCTTTTCGTTTATGCTATGATGAAGTTGTGAAGTGTGAGGTGAAACAAACAAGAAAACAAAAGAGAGGTGTAAACAAAAATGAAAATCAACATTGTCGCACTAAACGAAGACACTTATTCTGTGATCGTTAGGCGCGGTCTATAAAATAGCCCCTCCGGGGGTTATTTTTATGTACGCTTATGTTTACTTGACTTTTTGTTAAATCTGTGATAAAATAATATTGTTGCCCTATTGTCAAGCACATTACAAAGAAAGGTGGTGATATGCATGTTATCGCACGAGACATACACATTCCACGCAATCGATGATTTTCCCGGAATTAAAGACCCCAAAGAACAATTTGAGACCGCGTTAGAATTCGGCATCCGCATCACAGAGTCGCGCAATCTTGATTTTAGCGATATTCGCGCCAGGTCTGGCCCGTTTTTCCGCTTCAAAATGCGCGCTAAAGGATTAGTTCTCGGGTTGAATAATGATAGTAGCTTCTTCATTCGAAAGGTAGTCATACCAGCAAATTCGAATATCGAGCTACATTATTATGACTTGGCCACCGGACGCGAGTCCGTAGCGGAGATTTACCGCAAGCCAGGTCTGAATATCTGTTTTAAATCGGGTTGGCGCCGCAATCTCAATATGTACATCCATGTGATTTGCACGCGCGAAAATCATGTCGCCGTGCTCGATCGCTTTGGCGCTCGTACTGATATTGCATAGCCTCATCGTTGCATAAGGGTCGCCTCACGGCGGCCCTGATTTTTTGTGCTAGATTTTTTGATAAATTTTGATATGGGCGGCAGCATAACTGCGATCACTAATCATAGCTAAACCGATAAAGTCCGGCGGTTTCGGTGTGCCTGGATGCGAAAGAATCAAT
>CAMHIH010000079.1 GCA_946185175.1 uncultured Candidatus Saccharibacteria bacterium | reverse complement strand
AAAAATTTTAAATATATTTTTTTCCCAATATGCCAATCAATATGTACATATATCGACCCCTGTTCACTTAATAATTCGCGCATCAAAACCAAGCGTGGATACATATATTTCAAATATGCAGCCGTGCCTTTTATGTCTTCACCATCAATATTTGCACTCCAAGTATCGGCATAAGCAAACTGCTCGAGCACGGTTGGTTTGCTATCGATATTCGCACCTGGAAGTTCTATTTTTGTACGATAATCCGCCTTGCTATCATATGGCGGATCAATATAAATCAAATCAATTTTGCCGCGCATGCTAGGTAAGCCCGAAGCCGGATCGCCAGCTAAAAGCGCTTGCATGACTAATAAATTATCGCCATAAACTAGGCGGTTCTTCCAATTGTCAACATATTCTATGTCGTCATCGAGGATTTCTGCTTGACTGCGGTCCTTGTGCGGCTGAATAAGTTCGTTAGTTTGTAAAGTAATACGGGACGCAGCAGAAAGTCCGTCCAAAATTCTATTTGCTTCTCTGCGCCCCTCACTGACTACCTTTGGTAGCAGTTCAATGAGGCTGCTCATAATCGTAGGTTCCAATTACTCTTATGTTTGATAAATTGTTGGCACTGCAATTAAATAAAAATTGCAGCCCCCGAGTTGCCGGCTGGAACCTACAATTTCGCGTTTTAGGCAAAAACTATAAGACCGACTCCTATGGGAGCTGCAATCAGAGTTTCTGCAACGCGAAAATGCGTCAGCTAAAACGCGATATATTGTTAAATTGTAAGTTCCACCTTTATTATATCTGTTTTTATTGCTTTTGTTCAAAAATCTTTTGTTTATTATGGAAAAATCGAGCCTTATCGGAAAAATAATATCGAATCAGGCTTGTTTAGAAAAAAGTAGCTAGCTCGCGCTAGCTACCAAAACAACCTTGAGATGTGGTTTCTAGAGCTACATCTCTTTAATATGATTATACCAAAAATTCGTGTGCGAGTGGCACGTTGTGGTTTTGCAAGAAAAAAGAGCCCGTCCTCTTCCTGTCGCGCGAATGAGCGCAAGGAAATGGGCGAGCTTCTCTTTTAGTGACGGAGGAGCGAATGAGCTCCAAGGATGGCGTCTGACGCGAATGAGCGTCAGGTTGGATGATGGGCTGGCTTACTTACTGTTTGCCGGTACCTCTGCAATAAGGGCAATCAGTTTCTGGTCCGAAGACATGCGCAACCTTGCCGGTTCCATTGCAGTATCTGCAATCGGGGCGAGAGGTTGAGCTGGGTCTGTAGCCAATGGCGCCAAGGTAACTAGCGCAATCGTCACAGATGCCATCTCTGCAGTAGTTCAGCCTGCCACAGCGAGTACATCTCATGTAGATAGGTGCACCCATTCATGCCACCTCCTTTCTAAAGAACTAGGAAAATCGCCGGAGCGATAGAATCTCTTTGTGACTCAGGCGATTATACAACTTTTTGCGCAATAATTCAAGTGTTTTTATGCGTTTTTACTCTATTAAACATATGTTTCATTGACTTTTCTGGCTATCTGTGGTATAATAGTAATTGTGACCGTATCCCACGGTTACGAATCTTTACAACTGAGGTGTATGCAATGAAACATCCGAGACTCATCTTTACGCTCCTGTTGGTGCTGGCCGTTGTTTTGGCTGGCGTAGTTATCTGGGCCGATCGTGTCGAAGCGAAGGTACCGGCCGAAGTGATGGCTTTTGAGGCCGTGCAGGAACCGCATAACTTTGGACCTGAGGTTGAAATGACAACCGAAACTTCGACTGAAAACATTGTACTGATGGACAAAACTATGTATGTGTGCGGTGATTGTGTGAATGAACGCACAGAAATGAATACCGATTGCAGGGTTGCAAAGCAACTGCTGGCCGGCGAAGCCGTCACGGTTGTGGGGCAAATTGGCGATTGGTACATGCTGGGTAATGGCGACTATGTTTCTGCCGATTATTTGGTAGACACCTACGACGAAGCTATCGCACGGATGCATGAAAATCATCGCGACCTGATCGTTTGCTCAATTTCGCGCCAGGAAGTTCAGTACTGGTACTATGGTCAGATGATTGCTTCTGGTAAATGTGTGACTGGCGACGCCGTGAAGTCTCCTACCCCGCTCGGTTTGTACTGGATTACTTCCCGTCAGTCCGACATCAACCTGATGGGCGATGATGGACTGCATGCCGATTACTTCTGCACTTTTAATGGGCAGATTGGTTTTCATGATGCAGCCTGGAATCCGACCGATTTTGGTGGTAGCTACTACCTAACGGCGGGTTCGCACGGGTGCGTACGTTGCGAATATCACCTCGCTCAGGCAATTTTCGAGAATTGCGTGGTCAACCAGACTGCCGTTCTTGTGATGCCATAATGACGCACCTTAGCGCCCGGACCATTTGTTGGCCCGGGCGCTTTTTTATTCTTCGGCGATGAGTTGGTCGAAGAAGGCTTTGGTTGGATTATAGGCAGCTTCGGCGGCGGTAGTATCTGGGAAATCGAGGGTCTTGATGTGGCGGAAGACGACCTTGATGAGGTGTTTGATCTGCTCTGCCTCGGCGTCCTTGAAGTCAAGCTCAAGTGCAACGGTTTCGCCGAAATCGTTTGGCGCAATCCAGTCAAGGCGGCCTTTGGTGACTTTGTAGTTGCGGTATTCGCGGCTGTTTTCGAGCAGGAATTTGTAGAAATAGAGCTGGATTTTGTACTTGAAGGTTGAATCGTTGGTAGCCCATTTGTCGTGTGCTTTGCCGGTCTTGAAATCGGCGACGGTGATGGTTTTGGCCTCGTCATTGATCTCGATGCGGTCAATTTTGCCAGTAAGTGGGATGTCGCCGACCATGATATTTTCGGTGAAGAAACCGCGCTCGGATTCGGCATGCGTGTCGCGAATTTGGTCGCCGCGCTCGGCGAGGAATTGCTTGAGCTCGCTATCGCCGCGAAGATGAAGTTCGTCTTTTTCGTCCTTTTCGGCATCGGCTTCATCGACCATTTTATGGAACTTGGCCATGGCGTCGTCGTTGCTGATGTTTTCCTTATTTATGACGTCCATAATTTCGTGGACATAGTTGCCGTAGTTGAGGGCGGCAGAACTGCCGGAGCTGACGCCAATGATGTAGTGCTTGAGAAATTCGGCTGGGCCAGCATATTCGAGGTCGATGAAAGCGTTGAGATGGGTTGGCGAGAGGCGGTAATGTTCGACTTTTGGTAGCAACAAGTTGCGCTTGGTTTCGGTGTCTGGAATGTAGCTATCAAACCATTTGTCTGGCGCGATATCTTCTGGTTCAAGCGGCTCGCAGTCGCTTGGGATGACTTTGGCGAACTTCTCTGGCAGAACTTGGCTAATT
>CAMHIH010000078.1 GCA_946185175.1 uncultured Candidatus Saccharibacteria bacterium | reverse complement strand
CGAATATAATGGCGAAATCATTTTAATCGATATGGGTACTTTATTTGCTAATAGCGACTATCCTGGCGTAAATTACATGGTGCCAGATTCCAAGTGGCTCGACGACAACCGAGATAAAGTTAAGGCGATTTGTTTCACTCATGCCCACTTGGATCACATTGGCGGTTGTCGCCACTTGTTACCGTACTTTGGCCCACTCGTGCCAATTTATGCGACACCGTTTACGGTCGGCATGATTAAAAAGCAAATGTCTGAGCTTTCCGATGTGCCAGATATGAACTATCACGAGATTGACCCGCTCAAGCATGAGCAAATCAAAGTCAGCGAGCATCTATCGGTTGAATTTGTGCATATGCTGCACTCGATTCCTGGTAATGCTGCAATTGTTGTGCGTACGCCAAACGGCACGATTGTGCTTTCTGGCGACTGGCGTTTTGAGACCAATCCAATGGATATTCCGGCCGACTATGATCGCCTAAAAGAAATCGCCAATAATGAAGGCATCGCGTTGTTGCTCAATGAATCTACTAATATTGATATTCCAGGCAGTCATCCGCATAGCGAATATGACGTAGGTGACAACATGGGTAAGGTAATGGATAACTACGCTTCTGGTCGCGTGATTATTTCCTGTTTCTCGTCGCAGGTAAAGCGTATTGAATTGGTTTTGCGTGAAGCCGCCAAACGCGGTCGCAAAGTGGCCTTTGCGGGGTATTCGATGATTAACAACGTCGAAGTCGCCTTGCGCGCCAAGGCCATCAAGGTGCCAAAAGACACCATCATGAAGATGGAGGACATTATTAAGCTGCCCGACGAGAAAATTACAATCGTTTGTACTGGTTCACAGGGCGAGATGAATGCTGTTTTAAATCGCATGGTAACCGGCGCTCATCGCTACATTAAGATTAAAGCGACCGATACGATCGTCTTCAGCTCGAGTCCAATTCCGGGCAATGAGCCACGTGTCGTTAGTACGGTTGGCGGTCTTTTGCGCGAAGGCGCACAGGTGATTCAGCACGGCAAGACGCATATCACGAATATTGGCCCGTTACATCTTTCTGGTCACGCCTACTATGACGATCATGTCAAATATGTTACTGACTTACATCCGAAGAACTATATGCCATATCACGGCGAATTCTATATGCTCGAGCATAATGCCGAGATGGCGGAAAATATCGTTGGTATTCCACGCGATAATATTATCGTGGCCGATGATGGTGATATTGTCGAACTTCTTCCAGACCAAACCGTTCATAAAAATGGCCGCATTCCAGTCGGTAATAAGCTTTATGACGATGCTGACCAGCAGGTTAATGAAGCAGTCGTAAAAGACCGTATCCATATTTCGCGCGAAGGAATTTTTGTGGTAGTCCTGACGATTAGCAAAAAGACTGGGCGCCTCATTAAGACACCGGACATCATTTCGCGCGCTTTCATTTATCTAGATAACTCCGAAGAGTTAATTGGCAAAATTCGCCACTATCTACGCGCTAAAACTGATCACGGCGTCGCGACCGAGGCGGACATTAAGGCCGTCAAAGAAGAGATTAAAGAAGACGTTACGCATATTCTTTATGATGCGACCGGTCATACGCCAATCGTAATTCCAGTTATCAACAAAGTCTAAAAACCGAATACCCCTCTGACTAAGGGGTATTTTAGAATATAGCAAAAATATGCTAAAATAAACGTAAACAAGATGGGAGAACTTATTCCGATGTCGGATAAAAAAACACAGAAAAAGCGCGTAATTAGTAATAGGTGCGACGCTTGCGAAAAAGATTTATTGCCGGTCTGCTGCCTAATCAGTATGCTTACGGCAGTTTTTGTGACCTTAATTTTTTCGATTGCTTTTACGGGCGTCTTAACGATTGATCGTAGCAGCAGCTACAGTGGCGCCTTTGCGGCCTCTACAGCTAGCGATGTGGAGCCAGATAATTTTGGCTTTACGACCCTCGATTCTGCGGCAGTGCTAGATATGGTATATTTGTCAAAATGCGAAGGTCTAATATTGGTTACTGGCAATAATGCTGCTGAAAATGACGATTTGGCGAACAAAATCATGAATGAAGATACCGATGCAACAATCTATCACTATTCTATAGTTGACAGCGGCACAAAGACAGACGAATATGTCAAAGCTTTATTGATTGGTAATAATGTTGATGGTGCGCCTACCTTGCTTTATGTACGTGATGGCGTAGTTTATGATCGCCTGGATGATGTTCATAGTGAAGCAGTGATTTCGACTTTCATTGCAAAATATAAATAAGCTCTAAAGACTCCCATCCGGGGTCTTTTTTGTTGAGTTATAATATATCTAATGGATGAGATTATTTTTGTGGATAAGCCGGCCGGCATGACTAGTTTTGGTGTCGTTGCGCGTGTGCGTCGTATTTTGTCGGAGCAAGAGGGCAAAAAAGTCAAAGTCGGCCATACTGGCACATTGGATCCGTTTGCGACTGGCTTATTAATTTTGATGGCCGGCAAAGCAACAAAGAAAGCTATGGAATTCACGAAGCTTGATAAGGTCTATGAAGCAACTATTAGACTAGGGGCAACTTCAAGTACGGGCGACCCAGAAGGAGAGATTGTTGTAAAAAATACAACAGTTAATTATATGCAGTCGGAAATTGAGGCCATATTGCAACGCTTTGTCGGTAAAATCCAGCAAACACCACCAGCTTTTTCTGCAATTAAAATCGATGGTCAGCGCGCTTACAAATTGGCGCGTGCTGGCAAAGAAGTTGAAATACCGAGTCGGACCGTAGAAATCTATTCAATTGATTTGTTAGATTATTCTGCTCCATATCTTAAAATTCGTACGCATGTTAGTAGTGGTACTTATATTCGCACATTGGCCGAAGATATCGGCGAAGCGCTTGGCTGTGGTGCATATTGCACAGAGCTGCGTCGTACGCAAATCGCCGATTTTAATATTGATAATCTAAAATTATTTGATTTGCCAGCATGAATCGTCAGGAATTAGAGCGTTACATAGCTGAAGAATATGGCGTCGAGCCGGAATATCTTTGGGCTGACGATAATGTGACGGCTGTTTTTCGGCACTCTAACAATCGGAAGTGGTTCGGCGTCCTGATGAAGATTCCAATTGAAAAACTGGGCCTAAAAGCTGCAGGCGACATTGATATTTTAGATATCAAACTCGAGCCAGAAATGGTCTCCGAGATGGTTGCGAGTCATAACAGCCAAATTTTCCCCGCTTATCACATGAATAAAAAACATTGGGTGACTATTCTATTAAACGAAAATATTGACTCGTCGCTAATCAAGGCTTTATTAAATGAAAGCTTTCGTCTGACTTTTTCATAAAAAACTACTATATAATTAAAGATATGTTTGA
>CAMHIH010000077.1 GCA_946185175.1 uncultured Candidatus Saccharibacteria bacterium | reverse complement strand
TGGCGATGCTAATGTTGACGTCGTTGCAGAAAAGAATGCCCAAGCGGTGACTGCAGTGGTTGCTTCATTGAAAACCGAAAAAGTCGTCCCGGCATCAGCTAGCGAGCGTGAGCCCGAGACTACAAGCGAGCCAGCGCCGACTAGCCCATATGCCGCGTTGCTAGATCGCATTTCGGCGGACGATATTGATATTCTCGTACGCCTGACCTATCACGAGAGTCGCGGTGAGGGCGGCGCAGCGGTCGTCGAAACGGTTTTTAACCGTATGCTCGACGATGAGTTCCCAGATAGCGTCTATGACGTAGTCTACCAAAAGAATCAATTCGAGCCGGCACAAGGGCTGTACTCATGGCCAATCAAAGAGCCGGAAGCCTACGCCAACTGTGAGCGCATTGTATCAGAGGTAATGGATCCGTATTACGAACCGATTTTGCCAAGTTATTATCTGTATTTCAATAACTTCGAGGCTGGTTCAGATGACTATTGCTGGTTGGGAGGCAATGTCTTCTACGGGTATCCAACTTAATCGAGCCCAACAAACCCAGGCCGCAATCGCGGCCTTTTTTCTTGCTATAATCAAGATATGATAGCTCATCTCCAAGGCACTATTGCCGAAAAATTTGCTAATTCCGTGATTATAGATGTGCATGGTGTTGGCTACGAAGTCGCCCTAACGGCGCCAGACTTTGACAAACTTTATCTCAATGACGAAGTCAAACTCTATACATACCATCACGTCCGCGAACAGTCCGAGGAATTGTTTGGTTTCACTTCACTCGAGGGTAAGAAAATCTTCGAATTACTAATTACGGTTCAGGGTATTGGGCCAAAAAATGCCATGTCTGTATTGTCGTTAGCTAGCTATGAAGAAGTGCGCAATGCTATCGCGAATGCCGATGCCGCCTATCTAACTAAGGCAAACGGGGTAGGGAAGAAAGCCGCTGAGCGCATTATTGTTGATTTGCGTGAGAAAGTCGGTCTACCGACGTACTATGGCCGTAAATCCGATCCAGAAACCCAAACTATCGCTGCCAATGATGAGGCACTAGAGGCTCTAATGGCGCTCGGTTTCCAGCTCGCGGATGCCACGAAGGCCCTCGAGGGTGTCGATCAATCTCTATCTGTTGAAGAGCGCATCCGCGAGGCCCTCAAAAAGCGCTAACGCTAATAGATTATTGACATAAAAGCAAGGTTTTGATAAAATACTAGTCATGCTCTTTCCGTACATCCTACGGTAATGGGGAAAAGGTCGTTTCTAAAGAGCATACATTAGTAAGCAGGAGAAAACCATGAAAAAGCGTGGCCGTAAGGGGACGCTTAGAGTGGACACACTTCGTTGGAATGAATACATCGAGGTGTAAAAAATACCCCCGTTAATGGGGGTATTTTTTTGTGGATTTATTTGTTCTTTGTGGCGGCGAGTTCTTCTTTGATTTTCGCCTCAATATTGTTGTAGAAATCGTCAAGGGAGTCGTTTGCGCCAATTGAGACATAATCGCCATTCACATAGAAAGATGGCGTTGCTGCGACCTTGTTGAGCTCTTTACCGATATTAATATCCCAATTAATCTTTTTTTCGAGCGTTTCATCGGTTGCCATTACGGATTTAAATGTTTCAACATCGCCATCTGGTACGGCATTCTTGAATAAATCGATATAGACATTCGTGCGACTATCGCCAGTCTCGTAGTACCAATCAGCTTGGTTCGTATAGAGTGTATCAGCCATCTCCCAGAAGTAGCCTTGTTTGCCGGCGGCTTCGGCTGCCGTAGCGGCTGAACGAGCATTTGGGTGGCCAGAAATTGGGTAATTGCGAAAGACGAAGGCGACCTCATCCTTGTAGTTATCATACATAGTCTCTACTTTTGGCCAAAATGATTTGCAGCCAGGGCACTGAAAGTCGGCATATTCCACTACAACGACCTCTGAATCGATTTTACCGCGCACATGTTCAGCGATACCGCCACTGTGTTCTGTATCGGTAATAATTTTTGCCGCGTCGTATTGACTATAATCGACGGCACTTTCCTTATTCTGCATCGTGCTATAGATAATCATGCCACCGAATGCGGCCAAGATTAAGATAATCACCCCAATTGTAAACTTATTCATGGTAAAATTTTAGCATGAAGTCATTAATTCTAAAACTGATGACTAGATTCGTCCACTGGTTGGATCCGAAGCTCGAACGTTTTCGTGGCCCCAAGAAAAAGCCGGAGCCATACACTCCAAAAAATGAAAAAGAACTTGTTGGCGTTTTACAGCGTACGCCAGAGACTGTTTTGAGCGCCGTGCAGCGAGTCGCTATCGCTAGCGCCATGTCATATCAAAATATTCCAGTCTCAAAAATCATGGAAAAAGCTGAGCATGTTGTTTCGCTACATGAAGACGATATTTTGGGCGCACTCACGCTTGACCGCCTCTTCAAGACCGGCTTAACAATTTTCCCGGTTTTTGATCAATCTGAGCAGATTTGTGGTATTTTGCGGGTTGAGCAGATTGACGCATTGAAGGTCGCAGAGACTGAGACGAAGATTTCCGAATGTATGGATCGTGATTTTTGTTATGTGCGGGCGGATTATTCGCTTGATATGCTTTTAGCAACATTCTTGCGCACCAATAATAATTTCTGCATTGTTATTGATCGTGATGGCGAAATCGTTGGCTATGTTACACTTGGTATGTTTATCCTGCAATTCTTTGGTGAGGGGGTATACGACAATTTCGAACTCGACGCAAATAAAACTGCCGTCGCGCGACGCAGTCAAAAATAGTTTTCGCTTGTGCTAAAATAAGCATATATGTGGTTAATATTTCCACTTTTTGGTACTGTCTTTTATAACATCGGTGGGTACATTCAAAATTACCTCACCGATAATGCTATACCCAAAAAACGCGCCGGTTCATATATCTTAATCAGGATTTTCTGCCATATTACTGCTTTAGTTTTATTGTTGGCTGTTTTTGGTCGAGCAGTTTTTATGATGCCTATCATGAATGCATTGGGTATGATGGCGGCCGGCGCAATTAATGTGATTTCAGCCCTGTATTACTGCAAGGCGCTCCAAAAGGGCGACAATGCCGACATTGCGATTTTTGGCCAAGTTAGTCCACTAATTTCTGTTGGTCTTGGCATATTGATTTTGCGGGAAAGCATTGCGCTAAATCAGTGGATCGGCTTCGTTTTTATTATGATTGCAATCATGTACGTTATTATGGGGGGACGTCAGAAAGGCGGCAAAAAAATCAATCCAAAAGTCGCACTCATCACCGTCGTAAGTAGCTTTTTCTCGGTCTTGTCAGATATTGTATATGCTAAATATCTCGTTGGCACAGCGGACTACACGCATTTTGCTCAAGCATTTTTCTTTTTCGAGCTAGGCTGTACTGTATTCACGATTTTGATAGCGATTTTCTTTGAGTCATATCGTAAGGCCATTAAGCG
>CAMHIH010000076.1 GCA_946185175.1 uncultured Candidatus Saccharibacteria bacterium | reverse complement strand
CTGCGAAGTGCATGAGCGCGTATCCCACGCCGACAAGTGCACCACCGCTAAGGCGAACGAACTGCAGGCACTCGAATCTACCCTGAAGGCCTACGGCATCCAGAACCTGGATCGCCGCCATCTCGAGCGCTGCCTGGCGAGCTTCAAGGTTCAGAAAAAGCGCGCTGACAAGCGCAAGAAGCCCAATCGCGGCACTTCCCTTGCTCGTCAGCACGCCGATAAACTCAGAATCGCGCCCGTCACCCGCGCCGATATCGAAGACGACATCTACGCCATCGTAGTACCAATCGCGGCCGCAGCCAAAGCTTCCGCCCAGAAAGCCGCGGAAGATTTAGTGACCGAGGTTCTCGACACCGCCATCGCCAATGGCAATCCGGTCGAAGTATCTCAGGACGAGATCACGAAGATCATCAAAGATGTCGTTGGCTGGTACTTCAACGACTAATTAACCTATCCAAGGGGCCTAGCCCCCACATTCAAGAAAACGAGCGGCCCTTACGGACCGCTCTTTTCAGTTTTATATAGAATTTATTTTGACGCCGCGCGAATCAACCCCTCAAACAATGGATGCGCCCGATATGGTCGGCTCTTAAACTCTGGATGCGCCTGTGTCGCAATGAAATATTTACAATCTGGCGCCTCAACGTACTCCACCAATTTTCCGTCCGGTGAAGTACCAGAAACCTTCAGACCGCCTTTTTCTATCTCTTTCAAGAATTTCTGATTAACCTCATAACGGTGACGATGACGTTCAACTACATCACTCGTGCCATATAACTGTTCCGCCAAGCTGCCCTTTACGAGCTTCGCCGGATAATCGCCTAGGCGCATCGTACCACCCGTACTTTCCTTACCCTTTTGTCCTTCCATGATATACACCACGTTTGCATTAGCCGGCGCGTCAAATTCTTCCGAATTCGCCTTTTTAACGCCACCACGTCGCGCTGCCGCAATTACCGCCGTCTGCAAGCCAAGACAAAGCCCTAAGTACGGCTTATCATTCTCGAGGCAATATTTCGCCGCCGCAATCTTACCTTCGACGCCGCGAATACCAAAACCACCCGGCACCACGATGCCATCTACTTTAGCAAAATCATCATCAGTAGCCTTCTCGGCATCAATCCAAATCGTGTTTAGCTTTACGCCCGTTTTCCAAGCTGCCGCCTTCAGAGCTTCCGTCACAGACAAATAAGTATCGGTATTATCAATATACTTCGCCACTAAGCCAATTTTTACTTCCTTTTTCGGATTTGCTTCAATATTCTTCACTAGCTCTTCCCATTGGCTCATATCTGGATCACCGTGATCAATGAAGCGTTCCAATGGCGCCAACACGCCACCTTTTACGGCATTTAGTGGCACTTCATAGACGGATTTCGCATCCGGCATCAACACTACCGCATCCTCGGATACGGCGCAAAATGTCGCCAATTTCGCCGCCACATGCGGAGCCTTAATCACCTTATCGACATCCATCCGCGCCACCACCATATCTGGGATAATCCCAAATTCACGTAAATCCCGTAACGAATTTTGTGCTGGCTTCGTTTTAAACTCTTGTGAGGTTGAAAGCCATGGCACGTAGCAGACATGCACATACAGCACATTTTCTCGCCCCACGCGCGTACCAAATTCACGAATTGCCTCTACGAAATGCGAACCCTCAAGGTCACCAATCGTACCGCCAATCTCAACAATATGAACGTCAGAACCGAAATATTTCGCATTATCTAGGAAAGTTTGCTGTACCAAGCCGGTCACATGGGGTACCAATTGGACCGTTTTACCACCAAACTCACCATTTCGCTCAGCATCGATCAATTTCTTGTAAAGTTTTCCAGATGTCCAGATGGAGTTGCCGGTCATCTCTTCATCCAAAAAACGCTCATAATGACCAAGATCCAAATCTGTCTCGGCCCCATCGCGCGTTACGAAGCACTCGCCATGCTCACGCGGATTCAACAAACCCGCATCGACATTAAAATAAGGGTCACATTTCTGCATAGAGACTTTGAGACCCTTCGCTTTAAGAATTGCACCGATGCTAGCCGCCATGATCCCCTTCCCAACACCGGAAATCACGCCCCCTGTAACAAAAATATATTTAGTGTTTGTTTTCATGGGCACCTCCTTAAAAATTACCCACCTTTAATTTTTCTACAATACTAGCATAAGCGAAAAATTTCGCCCCCGCAACGATGATTTTTCTAAATTTTATGCCGTAATACTTGCAAAAATACGCTACATATAGTGCTTAGACGCTCATTTTCTACACTAGTGTATAATTGGCAGTAATGAAATGCTTCTATTATTCCCGTTACCGATTCTACAAGCCCGAAGTCAAGCATGAGCTTAAGTTTTTCTTAATTAGCGATATTCATTTCAGCTCAAAAGTACCCGCCGAACGCCTCAGCGCCATAACCGAACAAGCGCGCGCGCTCACACCAGATTACATTATCATTGCCGGCGACATTATTGACTCATTAGACGAAATTCGTACCGACGCCAAACTCAAGCGTCTCACCTCATGGCTCGAAAATCTCGGCACGGTCGCTCCAGTTCTCGCTTCGCTTGGTAATCATGACTTTTATCGCAAAAATCCCGAATTTTCCGGCATTTTCTCCAAAAAACGTCATTGGTTTGCCGAGCGCAATCAAAATTACATCGATGAACTCAATGCTATTCCAAACGTCCACTTGTTAAATAATTCCGTTTACGAAGATAAAAATGTCTATATTTTCGGCCTCACTCAAAGTCCCGAATACTTCCAGTTCGACCGCGACGACGAGCGCACTACGTCACTGTTTCACCCTGGCCACGAAGACCTAAATATTCTCTTGTCAGACATACGGCAAATTGACTCTAAACTAATTCAGGATTTACCAAGTCACAAAGCCAAAATCGCCATCGCCCATTCCCCTGTTTTTATGCAAGATAAAAAAATCGCGCCGTTCTTCGACGAATTCGACTTCATTATTTCCGGCCATATGCACAGCGGCGTTGTCCCACCAGTCCTGAATGACTTTTGGCGCTCCGACCGCGGCATTCTTGCTCCAGGTAAACTACTATTTCCCAAAAACGCCCGCTCCGTTATTACGAGCCCGGATCAAAAAATTATTATCTGTGGCGCTGTTTCCACCATCCAAGGTAGCGCCAAACCCGTCACTTTCCTAAATGGTGCTTTCCCAGTTAATATTGCTACCCTAGAATTTTCACACCGTGATACCTACGCCCATAAGCCAGACGTCAAACACGAATATATCAGCTTCCCCTCATGAACAAAAACATTTCAGGACATGTGCCTGAAATGTTTTTCATAATCAAAGTAGTTCCCAAAAGAAGGAATGTGTCCTTCTTTTGAGGCGAAGCGCGCGTATGGTAGGCCCAGCTGGAATCGAACCAGCATTGTACCCTTAGAGGGGGTATGTCCTATCCGTTGAACGATGGGCCCAC
>CAMHIH010000075.1 GCA_946185175.1 uncultured Candidatus Saccharibacteria bacterium | reverse complement strand
AATCTCCGCGACTGGAACATCTCCCGCCAAATTCCGTGGGGCATCCCGATTCCAGCTTTCGTCAACGTCGACGACCCTAAAGATTGGATCTACGACACGAGAGTCAACAAAGAAACCATCAAGATCAAGGGCAAGACCTACCGTCGCGACAATGATACCTTCGATACTTGGTTCAGCTCTGGTCAATGGCCATACATCACTACTAGTGACATGCCACACCATTACCCAACATCAGTTATGGAAACTGGCGCCGACCTCTTATTCCAATGGGTAGGCCGCATGATTATGCTTGGCCTCTATATCACTGACGATATTCCATTCAAAGACGTTTATATGCACGGCATGGTGCTAGACGAAAAAGGTCAAAAGATGTCAAAGTCCAAAGGCAACGTCATCAATCCAATGGAAATCGTTAGTCAATACGGCTCCGACGCGCTCCGTCTTGGCCTCATTGCTAGCCGTTCCGCCGGCGTCAACCAGGCATTCAGTACCAGCAAGGTAGTTGCTAGCCGCAATTTATGCAATAAACTTTGGAATATCTCCCGCCTCATTCAGCAAATCGTCGACGAAAACCCAACCGATGATTCCACGGTCGAACTAAAGAATTACGGCGAAAACTGGATTTGCCATCAAATCAACCAGGCAAACAGGGAAGTGCAAAAAATGCTAGATCACTATCGCTTCGCTGAAGCTGGCGACCTCCTTTATGATCTCATCTGGAACAAATATGCCGACTGGTTCCTCGAAAGCCAAAAGCTCTGGAAAAACACCAACCTTCTCAAGTCAACGCTCGAGCAAATTCTTACCATGCTACATCCGTTTGCGCCATTTGTCACTGAAACAATCTGGCAGAACTTAAGTTGGACTAACGGCATGCTCATCGTAAACGAATGGCCAAAAACCTACAAAGTAGACCAAGAGCGTGTCGCAAATTTCGAAGAACTCATCGATATCGTGACCAACATCCGCAGCCATTTCCAGAGTCTCCCGGGCGCCAACAGCTACCCAATCGCCTTCCATGACGACGAGCTAGTTTACCGCAATCAACTCTTGATTCAACACCTCACTAAAGCGCCGTGCGTCCCACAAATCGAAGGGCAAACCGCCACTGGCCTCAGGCTAGCCATCCAAAATCACAACAACATTTACCTACAAATTCCAGAAGATATTCACGCCAAATATAAGGCAAATCTCGAAGACCGCATTCTAAAGCTTGGTCGCGAAATCAACACTCTTCAGGCTCGCCTTGATAATCCGCGCTATATCGAAAAAGCCCCTGTCGAACTTGTCGAAGAATCCCGCTTAGCTCTCCACGACAAGCAAAAGCTTCTCGACAATATGAAAGCCGAGCTCGAACTCGTCTAAAGCCCAAAACCGCCCCACTTCCATGGGGCGGTTTTTTGACCCCTCAACACCTTAACCATTATTGACAAAAAGAGCTATCTATGATATAATGTTAAAGATACTATCCCACTCGAGAAAGTATCTGAAAGGGGGTGTTACTATGAGTGGAAAAATGTATTGCATGATTCCGATTAAGGATCGTCCGTACGAATGGGCCAGAAGGGAAATGGAGGAACATTTTCCTAACCCCGACAAGTTCCATATCACAGAGCTTGACCAGAGGACAGAAAAGCCCAACGTACACGTGTCCGTCTTCCATAGAGGGGAAGACGAACCCGCAATTTGGCGCGTATATTGGGCGGATACAGATTCCGTCAAATACAGCATCCTGACAAATTACCGTCAGTTGAAACTGCGCCATCCAGAGCTGGTAAAACAGCTCGAACGCAACGGCAAGTGGGCATATGAGCAAATGATCAAAAATCAAAAAGGCAAGATCACCTACAAAGCACTTCAGCCTTTCGCAGTCACAATGCCATAGCGTTTACATAGCCTCGCCACCGGCGGGGCTTTTTCCTACCACTTGACAAAACGCTTAAGTTTTGCTATATTAGGCTCAATTGGGTATCACAAAAACAAACACTTAACAACTAAGGAGAAGACATCAAAATGTCAGAAACCCTTCCACAAACCGAAGTCGACCAGCTTACCCAGCACTGGGATGATCTAGCCGAAGAAATGGACTGGCTCGAAGAGCAGGCCGAAAAAGCTAAGGAAAAAGGCGATGAAGCCACCCTTCAAAAAATCGGTAACTATATTTCCCAAAACCAAGAATGGATGCAACGTATTCTTGACAAAGTCGCCCCAGACGAAGAAGACGAAGGTACGCCAATAACTGCCGAAGAAACCACCGGACCAGCCGAACAAGCACAGTCTAAGCGTTATGTACGTCGTTTCGAAAACCCAGATGGCACTATCGTAACGATAGAAGCCGATACCGAAGAAGAGCTCCAGGAAAAGATTCGTGAACAAAACGAAGCCAACCGCGAAGCCTTCTCTCGCTACTAGTTCAAAGAAAACGTCAAAAAATACCCCGTAAGGGGTATTTTTTATTAAAACGCTAATTTATCGCGAATCTCCTCAAACTCTTCATCTTTTAGCTGAAGAGTTTTTCCATACTCCCAAGTTTCATCAATCGGCGTTAAGTGCACATGCGCATGTGGCACATCCGTACCCACTACTTTCATTACTGTACGACGACCAGTTACTTCTTCCATATGTTTAGCAATCTTCTTTACACTCGCCCATAGAGCAGACCAATCCTCATCAGATAAATCATAAATACGATCAACCTCTACCTTTGGTACAACTAAAGTATGACCTTTAACTTCGGGATTTATATCAAGAAATGCATAAGTCTTCTCATCTTCATATATCTTATACGATGGAATTTCCCCTGCAATAATTTGACTAAATATACTCGCCATGATGTTTTACTCCTTTATATCTGTCAACCTCTATATTCTTATTATACCGAAAAGCCAGCATCGTCAAACCAATACAAAAAATACTTATGCTATTATTAAGCCAATGAATAACGACCCCACTCAGCCGGCCACAGCACAAACACCAGAACCAACCCCGAAAGAACCATCAGTTCAGCCGGCCGAGCAAAACACCCAATCAGACTTTCCAGACCCCATTGCCATGGCCGCCCATATGGCGATACTGCCGACAACCTCAGCAAAGTCCCAATGCGTTTTATCGTAGGCACCGCTAGTGACGAAATGGCAGACTTTTACGGATGCATGTCCGACATGCGCGATCAAATCCGCGCAAGAGGTGGTTCCGTGGATTGGGTTACCATGAATAATGCTTCGCATGCCGAAGTGCAATGGAACACTAATTATAACGAAATCTTCAACTGGCTCCTCAGTCATTAATTTTCAAACAAATAAAAAACGAGACCCAAAGGTCTCTTTTTTATTCTTCATGGCGGAAGCGCCTTTTGCGAAGCAAAATTAGAGCTGACGCTTTTCGAAGAAAAAACAGACCAACGGTCTGTTACATGAACAAAGTTCATGGCGGAAGCGAGAGGATTCGAACCTCCGAGACATTGCTGCCCACACGATTTCGAGTCGTGCGCCTTCAACCACTCGGCCACGCTTCCAC
>CAMHIH010000074.1 GCA_946185175.1 uncultured Candidatus Saccharibacteria bacterium | reverse complement strand
TTGGTGCGAGTTGAGAGAGTCGAACTCTCATGTTGAGTTTGGAAAACTCACATAATAACCGTTATATGAAACTCGCAGGTGCTATGGGGTGAGCGAGAGGATTTGAACCTCCGACCCTCTGGACCACAATCAGATGCTCTAACCAACTGAGCTACGCTCACCACGTAGCTCTAATTATATCAGATTGAGAGGGTTTTGACTAGTTTGCAAAAACGAGAAGATAAGCAAGATAACCGAGGCCGGCGCCGGCTGCAATTACCAATAGGACGATTAACGTCCAAATCCAACCAGAGTGTTTCTTTGGTGATTCGGTAACGATGTGCTTATTAGCCTTGTGTTTTTTGTTGATGCTTGGATCTTTTTGGCTGTAGGTGTTCTTAGTACTACGGACAGTATGAGCGCTATTTTCGGGGATATTGGTGCCGAGTGGGCGCTTGTCCACCTTGGTATTAATCATGAAAGGAGAGCGGCCGCCGAGGGAATAGTTGTTGGCGTTTGGCGCTTTGGAATCTTCTTCGGTGGTTGCCTTAACTGCGGGTTTTGGCGCAGGGGTAGCTTTTGTCTGGGCAATCTGCTGCTTGCGCTGCATTTGCTGGGCGACGCTATGATTAACTGGCTGAGTAGCATGAGCCTTGGTGGCGATTGGACGCTGAACGCGGGCTACTGGCTTAGTAATAACTGGCTTCGTAACTGGACGGGCAACGGCTGGACGGGCGGTAGATGGGCGAGCCGGCTGAGGCTGTAATACGCGTTTGACGATAGGTTGTTGAGCGACTGGCCTGACTGGTTGCGCGACTGGAGTGGCCGTAGATAATGGACGTTTTGCGACAAAATCCATGTATTGACCGTGAGAGCGTACCACGGGTTTAACTGTTGTATTTTTTACAACATTCACTTTTGGGGCTGTGGCCTTTTTGGCAGTAGGTTTTGCGGCCGGTTTTGCGGCGGCACGAGATTTAATTGCTTCGTTGACTGCTTTATCTAATTCGTCGTAATCGATATTATCGCTCATTCCTGATACCTTTTGCTGTCTCTATTATACTACAGAATGAATCGCCGACCAAACTGGCATTGCCAATTAGGAGGCCATCGATGCCTGGAATTTCGAGATAGCCAGCGGCAGTGTCTGCATTGACGGATCCACCATAGAGAATGGAGATGTTCTCGCTAGTTTCTTTGCCATAGACACGGGAAATTTGTTTGCGAATGAGCTCTTGCGCCTCGGCGATGTCTGCCGGTTTGGCCGGTTTAGCGTTTTTGTTGCTTGAAATAGCCCAAACTGGTTCGTAGGCGATAATGACTTTATCGATATCTTCGGCACTAACATTAAGTAAGCCTTCGTGAAGTTGGGCGGAGATGGCGGATTTGGTTTCGCCGTTTTTGCGCTCGAGTGCGGTTTCGCCGATGCAAAGAATTGGTGTGACGCCATTACGGATGGCGGCGGCGACCTTTTCGCAAATGTCTTTCTCGCTTTCGTTGAAAATATAGCGACGCTCGGAATGGCCAACAATGGCGTAATCGACAAAGCTATGAATTTGCGAAATGGCGGTTTCGCCAGTGAAGGCGCCAAAATCGCGCCAGTAGAAATTCTGGGCCGCGAGTTTGAATTGGCGACGATTAATCTGCAAAGAGAGTGGCTGCAGAGAAATAGTAGAAGGAGCAAGGATAACTTGAATATCGCGTGAAGCCTGTACGCGATTACTGAGCCGCTGGAGATAAAGACTGGCCTGGCCGGGCGTAAAGTTCATCTTCCAGTTGGCGATGATATAAGTTTTTCTTGGACTAGTCATACTGATATTTTAGCATAAGTAGTCTGGCTGACCGTAGGCAACCCAAGCGAAAATAAAACAGAGCAAATTGATGATTGCTATGCAGAGAATAAACATCGCAAGAAGTGGCGAAAGAAATAAGCCTAAGGCGGTAACGATTGTCCAGATAAAGATAGTTAATGCTAATTCCGTAACGAAGATTTTGAGTTTAAACAAGTGAGCGAGCTTTTTGATGCAGGTGCGGATAAAATTATTATAACTACCTAGAGCTGGAACAAATAAGGCAAACACTAGGGCCGTAAAGACGAGAGCAATTATGAATGCGAGAGGAGAGACGCTGCTGCCGGTATGGGTAATAGTAATACTGGTATCTTGGGGAAGTTGGTTGACGGATTCAATGATTTCATGAATGCCGGCTTGGTTTGGTATAAATTGCAAACAAACGCTAGCAATTAGTAAAATAGCGCCAATTGTAAGAATGAAACGGCCAGTGACGCGACAGAGCCGTGCAAAAATATTCATAAGAATATTCTAGCATGAAAATGTGGATTATATTTATTCGGTTACGCCAAGGATGCCGCGCAGGGCGTAAGCAGTATCTTCGTGGGAGCGAACAGTAATGGTTTCGATTCCCATTTGAACGACTGGGTAGTCATTGCCGCCAGGTTGAGTCATGTCGCCAAAATAAAGAATTTCTGGTTTTTCGACCTTAAGTTCTTCCATGAGGTGGGTCATGCCGAAAACCTTGTTCATGCCAGGAGTGATAGCGTTAATGGAAGTGGTGCCACCGATTTCGTATTCGAATTCTGGCGCGAGTTCTTTGCAGCGCTTAACGATTGCTTCGCGTTTTTTACAATCTGGATCCCAAGCATATTTAGCTTCAGTGCCGGCTTTTTGGCCGAGGGCAGAGAAAGTGACTTGGCTAAGGCGGTTTTCGATAATCTCGTCACCATCGGCGAGTTTATCTTCTTCCCAGTAACCAAGTTCTTTGGCGGCTTTTTCGATGGCCTCGGAGATTTTGGCAACTTGTTCGTCGGTGAGTGGATAATTATAAACTTGATCCCACTCTTTCTTATCGAGATTGTAGCGGTAATATTGAGTGCCTTGGGCAACAAAGAGGTGAAGATGGCAGAGCTGTTCTGGGGTAGCGCCAGTTTCGACTAGACGGTCGACAATTTGGATAAGAAATTGTTCGTATTTTTGGCCGGAAATTGGGCAGACTTCGTAATGGTTAAGACATTTGACAAGTAGCTCAGCAATTTCGTCTGGAATTGGCATTTTTGCAACATTAAGAGTTTGATCGACGTCGAATGCAAGAACTTTTTTCATTTTTCCTCCACGGTTTATGTAAGATTATTTTACTAGAAATAAAATGAAGATGCAAAAAGCGCTCGCGGTTAGCGAGCGATAAGTTGTACCAAAAAATGGAAGGCCCCGCCTTTTGACGGGCGGGGCTTGAGACTTCCGAGTGGTGATGCGCCGAAGCGCGACAGCCTTAGCTGTTCAGGAACTGGCGCGCAGCGGCGGCCATGGCCTCAGCGTCGTTCGGATCGATGCCCTCCCACCAGGGAGTGTAGTGCGATGCCGTACGGGTCGGCTGAGCAGGCTGCTGAGGCTGCTGCGGCTGGTTGCCCTGAGGCTGCTGCGGCTGGTTGCCCTGAGGCTGTGCCGGCTGTGCCGGCTGGTTGCCCTGAGGCTGTGCCGGCTGCTGCGGCTGGTTGCCCTGAGGCTGTGCCGGCTGTGCCGGCTGGTTGCCCT
>CAMHIH010000073.1 GCA_946185175.1 uncultured Candidatus Saccharibacteria bacterium | reverse complement strand
GCATGTCATCATGGACCAACTCTACGAAGAGTTTGGCCGTATCAGCCAGAAATATGACTTTACAAGCTTTGTCGACGATATGAGCGAATACGCGAATAAAAAGATGCAGGAGTTCACTGTCGAGAAACACGAGCTACTCGGCCAGAAAACACAGAAACAAAGAAAGATTGACGACCTTGCCGAAAAGTATGCCGAACTCGACAAAGAATCGCCAAAAGCCGTCAAAGACAAGCTCAAAAAAGACATGGCGGATTTGCAAAATGATGTTGTAAATATCGACGAAAGAATCAAGCAAATTGAAGCCAAAATTAAGAATCCTGAAAAATTACGCATGACCATCGAAAAGTTTTCGAACTCGCTAAATTCGCTAATTAACAGGTTAGAAAAAGGAGATCTCGTCGAAAAGGACATTTTGGTCAGAAATATGGTTTCGAACCTTGAAATTGATGCACAAAAAAGGGTGATTTACAGATATAAATCACCATTTAATTTCATCTTCGAACCTGAGTTTTCCACAGGTTCCCCTGTTGGTGAGGGGCGACCAGACATTGTTGCTCGGCTTTGCATGGTTGTGGACTGGTGTATTGACCACCCCGAATACACGGCTAAGATCAAGGTTATACCTAAGAAAGATTATCCGGTGCTGATGCCTTGCGAGTTCTGAGGTATACATATACAGGCAAAGAGATTCGAACTTTTGGGGATATATGGCTCAGCTGGAGCCGTAGAGGCTTAAAACAATGACAATGAAGAAAATAAAAGAAATACAATGTCAATGGTATAATAGTAACTAAAAATACCTGGATTACAAAGTTAGCATTGCATTAGACGTGGACGCCAGCGATTAGATTATTTGACATATCGTTCAAACATTATTCGAAGCTTATAGCTAAGGTAGTCATGGATATCTTCGAGTGTTACAGAGACTTCGTTGCGGTAATATTTACGCAAAATGGCGAAAGTGCCGCTCGTAAGAATTAAAAGCTCGAACTCGGCGTTTTTGTCCTCGATGCCTTTTTCGCGCATAATTGAAAAAACGCGTTGCGTCATACCGCTTTCAAGCTGGCTCAGGAAGGCCGTTGGCGCATCGCTAGATAGAAGCTGGCGATAGACACTCTCTTGCTGCCTAAGAAAAGTAAAAATCTGATTCACATATTGCTCAACATCGCCAATAGTATTAAATTCATAGCGCTCAGCAAAAAGCTCTTTCTCAATCTCAGCCTGAAGCTCGGCGCCAACCTCATACAGGTTATTGTAATAATTATAAAAAGTACCACGGGTAATTTCGGCGCGTTCAGCCAAATCGGTCACTGTGATATTTTTGACAGAACCGCGCGTCGCCAATAGATCCGCGAAGGCTTTGCGAATTTTGCGACGAGTTTTCTCGGTTGCTTTAAGATAAGAAGTTTTGACCATATTATAATTATACCACTCTTCATACAAAATGTCAATATAGTGTTCAATTTTAGACACAGTTCAATAATACTGTTCTTCTTTGTTTAAACAGGAGTAGTTATAATATACGAATATGCGCAAAATTTCAGATTTTATCGTGAACCATTGCTATGTCATTTTTGGCGTATTTTTGGTGTTTGTAGCAATTTGCGCAGTCTTGTCTACGCACGTAAAAATCAATAAAGATATTTATTCTTACATGCCGTCCGATTCAGAAACGACTCTAGGTCTAAACATTATGAATGACGAGTTCAATTACAACTCGACCAGCGCCTACGAAATGATGCTGACAGATGTGCCAGACGATGAAAAAATGAAAATCAAAAGCGATATCGAGTCAATTGAAGGCGTGGCTTCGGTCGACTACGATGAAAGTAACACTCATAACCGCGATCAATATACGCGTTACAAAATTACCGTCGACGCGCCAGCCGATTCTGAAACCGCAGACCGTGTTTATAATACGATCCACGACGAGTATAAAGAACGCTTCGAAATCGAAGAGGCGGGCCAAGTTTACAACTTCAATGGCGAAGTTATGAACCTGCACGTCACATTATTAGCAATCGGCTGTGCAATGTTGATTCTGCTACTAATGAGCGAATCGTGGGTAGAACCATGGCTGTTTTTGTTTGCGATTCTATTAGCCGTAATTGCCAATAAAGGCACGAATATTATCTTCCCGAATGTCTCACATATTACGGATGCAATTTCGGCTATTCTACAAATGGCCCTGTCGATGGACTATGCCATCATGCTTTCTACGCGCTATCGTCAGGAGAAGGCCAAGCCAGACCACCCCGACAAAAAGACCGCCATGCGTCGTGCGATGCGTTATTCGTTTGGTGCGATTTCGTCCAGTTCCGTCACGACAGTAGTTGGCTTGGTCGTGCTGGTCGCGATGAGTTTTACGATCGGACGCGATATGGGGCTCGTGCTAAGCAAAGGTGTAGTTTTGAGCTTAGTGTCGATTTTTACTTCCCTGCCGGCGTTGTTATTGATATTCGATAAAGTCATCGAAAAGACTCAAAAGAAAACTTTGAATTTCAAGATGGATTGGTTCGGCAAACGTAGTTACGATTTGCGCAAGATTGCAATACCATTATTCTTGTTAGTTTTTATTGGCAGCGCCATCCTCAAAGGCAATACCGGCATTACTTTTACGGCCGAGCAGAACAATCGCATTAAGGATGTATTTAACGAAACAAATCAAATGGCCCTAGTGTATGACGCAAAAATGGACGAGAAGGTTACAAAAATCTGCAAAGATTTCGACAAGCGCGAAGATACAACGCGCGTGCTTTGCTACGGCAATACGATCAATGAGCCAGAAAAATATAACGAGCTAGTTGCGAAGATTAATAGTTTAAGTACCGAAAAAGTCGAAACAGAAGATTATTTAATTAAGGCAATTTATTATCACTATTACAAAGATGTTGGTGCGCACGAGATTTCGCTCGATGATTTGGTGAATTTCTTGCAAAAAGAAGTATTTCCAAATAAGAATTTTGCCGATGACGTGTCTGGCGAAATGGTTTCGAAAGTTGACCGTTTCTCAAACTTCACTAACCAGAATAAAGTTAATCGCTTGCGCACTAAGCAAGACATTGCGAACGTTTTGGGTGTCGATAGTAAAAAGTTGGACGATGTATATGTTCTGTATTTGTCCGAGCAGAATATTCCAACCAAACTGACCTTGCATCAATTTGCACAGTTTGTAACGAACGATATTTTGACGAATTCCAAATACGCAGATATGGTTACGCCAGCGCAACGTGCCGACCTTGCAAAACTGAAGATTTTTAGCAACAAGGCCGTGACCGATACACCAAGAAGCGCGGCGGAACTTTCGCAGATTTTCGGTATCGACCAGAAAACTTTGGAGCAATTATTAGTTTATTACAGCTACACTACTAACGACACGCCAACCACTTCGGCTTCCATTGAAGAACTAGTGAATTTTGCATTGTCAAATCAAAACGTAATTAACGAGATGGGCTTGTCGGCGAATGAAGTAGCGCAACTAAAAACTCAATTCGCAACTGCAAAAACAGAAATTGGCGAGCTCAAAAATACGCCAGCCATGTTCGATCAGGCCGTGGCGGAATTGCCAGCCGAAACG
>CAMHIH010000072.1 GCA_946185175.1 uncultured Candidatus Saccharibacteria bacterium | reverse complement strand
CTCGTGTCTATCATAGAAAATACAGAGCATGAAGCTCTGTATTTTCTATGGTGGGGCTTAATTAGCCAGGTTTTACTCATATACAAAGAACATAGGGGGAAGACTACAACTTCTTGCGCGTAGGCTTTAATTAAATCGTTGGGCATACCGTTCCTAATCTGATAAAAGAAAATGTAAAGTCCTTGCGCGGAGTAGTGTGCTTCTATTGCGAGAGCTTCCCGTTCATTTGTTATCTGGTATAATTGAGGTATGGAAAAAATTATTGAGGTTGAAGGCCTGACAAAATTGTACGGTAAGTTTAAAGCCGTAGATGATTTGTCAATTTATGTGGAGAAAGGTCGAATCTTTGGTCTCTTAGGGCCGAACGGTAGTGGCAAGAGTACCACAATTAACTGTATTCTTTCTCTACTGAAATATCAGAAGGGCGAGATTAAGATCTTTGGCGAGACGATGTCGCCAGATAACTATGAACTTAAGCGCAAGATTGGCGTGGTATTCCAGGACGTAGCCGTGTTTAACGAGCTAAACGTCTATGACAACATCGATTATTTCTGTGGCTTGTATATTCGCGACAAAGAAACCCGCAAGAAATATGTAGAAGACGCGATTAAACTCACGGCGCTGCAGGACTTTAAGAAGTTCCGTCCAAAACAGCTTTCGGGTGGTTTGCTAAGGCGCCTTAACATTGCCTGTGGAATTGCGCACAAACCAAAACTGATCTTCCTCGATGAGCCAACGGTGGCAGTCGATCCACAGAGCCGCAATGCGATTCTGGAGGGCATTGTAAAATTAAATAAAGCCGGTGCAACCATTGTCTACACTTCCCACTACATGGAAGAGGTGGAGCAGATTTGCGACCGCATCGTAATTCTCGATAAGGGTAAAATCATCGCCAAGGGTACGAAGGAATCTTTGAAAGAAATGACCACCATGGGCGAGCGCATCGTGATTGAGATGGCGAAGCCGGATAAGAAGATTATGGCCGAGTTTGAAAAGATGCCGAATTTGCTTGAAGCCAAGTATGACGACGGCAAATTGGCACTCACCTTCGCACGCGGCAAAGAAAAACTCCCGAGCGTAATTGAATTCTTGAAGAAGAACGAGCTCAGCTATGAGCGCATCTTCTCGGAACTTCCGAGCTTGAACGATGTGTTCCTCGAATTAACTGGTAAGGAGCTCCGTGACTAATGTTTTGGCACGTATTTAAAACTAAATTGAAGGTACTACTGCGGAACAAAAGCTGCCTGTTTTGGGTGCTGATTTTCCCGTTCATTATGGCGATTTTGTTCAATGCGGCGTTTAGTGGTCTCAATGCGATGAAAGAGTCCAAATCATCCAAGGTGGCAGTGGTCCAGGATGCGCTTTCTGAGAATAGTGAATGGCGCATGTTCTTTAAGGAGCTAGACAAACACAAGAGCTTCGAGATTTCGTTTACGAGCGCAGAAGACGCGAGGAAAAAGTTGGACGATGGCGAAGTGCAAAGTTATATCGACTTCAAGGATGAAAAGGCGCATTTATTCATTAAGGAAAACAACATTGGGCAGACGTTGATTAAGAATGCGCTCGACCAATACGCGGAGCTAAATACCACCGCGGCGGCAATTGCGCAGACTAGTCCGGAATACTTGATGCGCGAAGATGGCTTCAGTAAGATTATGACGGAAGATTTCGTAAAGGACGATAATACCGAGCACACAGACTTTACAGTGAATTATTTCTTTACATTGATGGCAATGGCGGCGCTATATGCATCGCTAATTGGCATTGAGCTAACGAAGAATAATGAAGCGAATCTTTCGACCAAGGGCGCACGCTTAAGTGTATCGCCAACGAACAAAACGATGGTGATGGTGGCAGATTTACTGGTAGGATTTGTGGTTTGTTCAATCCAACAATTGGTACTATATTTCTTTATCCGCTTTGTACTAGGCGTACAGATGGCGGCCGAGCCGGGCTGGACACTACTCATCAGTATGATGGGCGTGCTCGCGGGTCTCTCGCTCGGTATCTTTGTGGGCGCATCGAACAAAAAGTCCGAAGGCCTCAAGAATGGCTTACTAATTTCAGTAATTATGCTGTGCTGCTTCTTTGCTGGCATGATGGGCGATCCGATTCTGCGCGATAAGTTCGAGACGATGATGCCGTTATTTGCGAAAGTTAATCCGATTGCGGCGATTGCGGACGGTTACTATGCCCTGTTTGCCTACAACGGCGACATGGAATATTACTGGCAAGCGTTCGCGCGCATTGCGATATTTGCAGGTGTAATGTTGGTACTGTCGTTAGTACTCTCAAGGAGGAAACGTTATGACAGTATTTAAGGCATATCTAAAGATTATGCTCCGCAACATAGGGCTAATCGTGATGTATGTCGCGATTTCGGTACTAGTAGTGTATTTGAATACGATGAATGCACCGGCGCCAAGTACCTATGAAGATATTACGGTAAATATGGCGTTTATTGATCGCGATAACACAGTGTTCTCGCGCAAGTTCTGCGAATACGTGGGTTCGTATGCGGATGACGTGCTCGAAGTCGAGGATGAAGAACATGCGATTCAGGATTTCATCTATGATGATTACACGCGCGTGCTGATTATTATTCCTGCGGGATTTGAAGAGGCGGCTTTACGTGGTGAGGCGGAAGTATCGCAGAAGTGGTCCATGGAAGGCGTGAGTATGATTGCCGAGATGCACGAGACGAGATTCTTGACCAGCATGAATGCGCTAGCACGCAGTGGCATGTCGCGCGATGAGATCCTAAAGCAAATGGAAAAGACTTCCGAGACGGATGCCGAGATTAATATGATTGGCAACCTGGAAGAAAAGGATAATCGTGGCGGCACAATTTTTGCGGTGTTTTCGGCTTATCCAGTGATGGCGGAAACGATTTTGATTGTGGGTACAGTGGCCTGCGTGTTTAATGCGCAGACGGTGAAGCGTCGCAACGAAGTGTCGGCGATGCCGATGTGGAAACTAAATACACAGTTAATGATTGGTAACTTGCTATTCTGCGTGTTACTGGTGGCGATTTTGTGGGTAGCCTGCTGCTTCATTGCGCCAAATACGGCAATGTCAATGACGGGCGTGATGATGTTTGTATCAATGCTGGCACTCGCGATGACGTTTAGCGCAATGGCGTCCTTAATTACGTCATTTGTAAAGAAGCGCGAAGTGTTATCCGGCATGCAAACCGTGATTCCGTTAGGACTAAGCTTCATTTCTGGCATCTTTCTAGATTCATCACTACTAACGGGTGGGATTTTGAATGTCGCGAAGTTCTTTCCGACTTATTACTACGCGCAAAGCATTGAAAAGATTGGCGCTTATACGGAATTTGGTGCGACGCAGTGGGGCGAAGTATTGAGCTCGATCGGGATCGTGTTAGCGTTTGGCGCGGGATATTATGTGCTGATGCTGATTATTACGAACGTGAAGCGAGTGAAGAATAAAAATAAATAAACCAGTGCCGATACTACTGTATTCAGATTGATGAAAGAATATAGTATTTCCGACTAGATTAAGTTGTCGAGGGCATAACAAGCATTTATAGATTGCGGAATAGATAAAAATTATTTTATAAACCTTCTGGTGGGGCTTAATTGGCCAGGCTTTAACGGCATATAAAGAAGACAAC
>CAMHIH010000071.1 GCA_946185175.1 uncultured Candidatus Saccharibacteria bacterium | reverse complement strand
TTTAATTCTACCGACGATATAGAACAGTATGTAGATCAGATTTTTGCTTTCCTCAAGCAACAAGAAAGCGTCTATCGCCAATTATTGGCTAGCGATGCGCCGATGGCCTTCATGGGTCAGCTCGAAAGTGGTATGACGCAACGCGTGCTCTCAATTATGCATGAAAAGGGAATCGACGATAAGAGTGTAGAATTTGAACTTCTAATCCTCGCGAGCGGCACTTTCGCTATTGTGCGCAAATATTACCGCAATGAGGTCTCCGTCACGCTCGATGATATTCGCGCTTATCTCAGTAATAAGCTACGAGTATTATTCGAGCAATACGTCAAATAACTTACTTATTCGTTTTCGGACTCTTCGCAAAGCTTCTGGAATTCAGCGATCTTTTCTTCACTAGGTTCCGCGTATTCCAAATCGTCCAAAGATTTGCCGTAACGATCCTCGGCGTCCGCATTGAAATACATAAAAGTCGTGAGTGCTAGTGCGTCGGTCGCATTCATCGATGCTTTTTCTTCAGCCATATTCTTGTGTGGCGCTTCTGGCTCATATAGATAGACATTTACTACACCATCATCATAGACCAAAGCTTTTGCTGCGCCCATGCCGTCGTTATAAAAACACATAAAAGCGCTCGCGTGCTTATTCATTGTCCAGTCAAAAATAGTACCATTTTGATCGTTCATATAATATACTTTGCCGCGTTCTTCCAAATCTTCAGGCTTTACACTAGGCAAGTGCTTTGCGATTGCATCTTTGATAATTGCGATGATATGTTCTTTTGGATTCATGTTTTTATTATAATAAATATATTGACTGCTACCTGGCAACCAACTTTTGAGGGTATTGGCGCCAAGTCGCCTTGGTATTTCTATTACAATGCACTCATTCGCGAATTTATCGCTAACCTAAATGCTGAGCGCAAAATGCACATCTTTAATGTCTCCCTTATTAACGCAATAATGATTGCTGTTATTGTGTTTAGTTACTTTTTCGATATTATGTAAAAATCTGATATTGCTGACGTAATTATTGAATACGTCAAAAAGCTGACCAGCTATTCCTTCCTATTTCGCTCATACTTTAATATATAATGAAGATAGAGAATTATGAAAAGTTATGATTCGTTCAATTCGTCGTCGAATGGTGAAGGCTCCGAAACGCCAGTAAAAAAATTCGAACAATTTTCCAAAAAAGTAAAAAGTTGGAAAAAGAAGATTGCCGAGCATTTGGGGTTATCGGGCAAGGAGCTGACCGAGGCTACCGACGAAGCGTTGGTTGCTTCCGTACAGGAAACAATTGCCACCGCCGACGAGGATGGCGTTCGCACGGAACAAGAGGTTGCAGATATTCAAGAGGCGGTTGAAACGGTTGTCATGCAAGGCGCCATGGAGGAGGCTGGTATCGACGAGAGCTCCGGTGGTAATCCAATCCTCGAATTAGATCAGGGGGGCACTTCCGGTGATTTGGCTGCGGCGATTGGTGATCTTCATAGCGAGGGGGTGACTCTTCCCGACGGCAGAGAGGTAGCCGAGTTAGCCGTTGACGCAATTGAGCGCGCGAAGTGGGATCATATGATACCGCTCGAGGGCGGTCCGCACGGTTCTAACGAGGGCGGTTGGTATCAAGACCCTGAGACTGGCGATAAATATTATGTGAAGTTTTATCGTAACCCAGATCAAGGTAAGGTGGAATTTGTCGCTAATGCTGTCTATGAAAAACTGGGCGTAAAAACAGTTCGCTCAGAGCTTGTTGAGATGGGTGGCCGCGAGGCGGTAGCATCCAAGCTGGTTCCGGGGGCGCATAGTAGTAGTCCAGAGTCGCAGCGCAACAGTCAGGAAGTACGTGATGGCTTTGTGGCTGACGCGTATTTGGCTAACTGGGACGTAATCGGTTTGGAGTATGACAATATCGTAGAGAGTGACGATGGCTTTTATCGCATCGATAACGGCGGCGCAATGACTTTTCGTGCTCGAGGCGGGTCAAAAGAGTTCGTTCAGGATGACATCCCAGAACTACACTCCATGCTTGAGCATGGTACGGCTAAGCAGATTTTTGGTGGTATTACTGAATCCGAAATTCGTGCCCAAGCGCAAGAGCTACTTGATAGGCTATCACCGGAAGATATTGAAGAGATTGTGGCGCGTTCTGGCCTAGAGGGCGAGCAACGTGAAAAAGTCCTGAAGGGCCTGTTGGGGCGACGAGAATTTTTGGTGCGACTTTGCGCCGAAGGAGACGACGATGCGCCGGACAATCCCGGCAACCCAGATTCAGATGAACCGGATTCGGATTACGGTGAAGCCGGCGAACAGCCGCCGCGTAAGGGTCTTGGCGAAGTGATTGCCGATATTCGCGGCAGCGAAATTGAACGTTCTGGCGAAACCGAAATTCGACCTCGTGCCGAATTGATTTGTGATAGCTCTCACGTTGAAAATCAACGCATTGATGTTGTGAAAAGGCCAGACCATGACATGGTTGAACTGAGCTTTAAAATGCGCGATCGGTCTGTTGCTAAGGCGATGACTTTTGGCGAAACCGCCAGTGGTACCAAAGTGGAGAGCGGAGAAATTGTATTCGAGGGCAAATCTAGATATGGCGACCCGAATTCATTTACAGCTTGCAAAGCGATGGTGTTTGAACGTGACGGCGTGAGGGTGCTAGTCGCACCGCCAGATACCGATGTTCGGGCGATGTTGGGCGTAGTAAAAATGGAAATCCCAGACAATATGCCGCCAGATGAGGCTGAGCGGATTGTCGCGCGCATTATGGAAGAAGATTTTGGCGTCCCAGATGGCCTAGGAGAAGTGTCCGAAGCAGACGAGCGTGCCTATAAGCAATCATTATACCGTTGGCATCACAGAATTGAAGGCGACTTGTCGCCAGAAGAAGTTGAGGCAGCTGAAAGGCTTGAGCGGCGGGAAGTCTTTCCTGGATATACTGCCATGGTGGAGCCAGGCAAACATCTCGAATATGCTGCAAAATATGGTGGAGATTTACGTGCGATTCATAGCCTATACACGGGCGATGCGAAATCGATTCATCGCGTTCTTACCAGTGGATTAATGGCATCATCTGAACGGTACTCTCGCGGTGTCATGCGCAGCGGTATGTCGACATTGTCGGACTTTGATACTGGCGGCGCCGACAGCGTCTTTACGCGGATTCAGGGAGAAGAAAGTCGCGAAGGTGGCTACGGGAGTGTAATAGTTTTTAAGCCAGAGCTATTCGACCGAACCGACTGGTATGTATATAAAAGCGATGAATATGGCCAAACGCGCGACGATGTTTTTATGCATCGTGAAACTCCAGATTCAATGATGCAGGCAGTTGCGGATCGCCCAGATTGGCATGGCACTAATGAGCAAATGTTCCGAACCGGCATCGGTCCACAGTATATCGAAAAAATCCTGGTTAGCCTTGAAGATAGAGATGAAATTATCTCTAAACTGAAGGCGATGGGTATAGAAGAATTTGATGGTCGCCCAATTGAAGAAGTTATCGTTTTACGTCAACACGATGCTGAGCGCGAGGCTGAGTTTAAGCTAACTGAAGCTGAAAAGGCTCAAAAAGCGGCCGAGGCAGCCAAGAAAGCGGCCGAAGAGGCAGCCAAGAAAGCGGCCGAGGCGGCCAAGAAAGCGGCCGAAGAGGCGGCCGCAAAGAAGCAAGCCCTGTTTGAAAAGAAACAGGCTATCATGGACGGTAAAACGGACTATACTCTTGAAGA
>CAMHIH010000070.1 GCA_946185175.1 uncultured Candidatus Saccharibacteria bacterium | reverse complement strand
CGTCGACATTTCACCGTGGTCGCAAATTATCGCGATGGCGTTTTTGGCCACCGCCGGCCTTTTAATGGTTTATTATTTTGGCAACATTCACAAAAAGACTCATTTGATCGTGTCGACACTAGTCGGTCTCACGCCATTTACATTGGTCTGCTGGCTCTATAAGTTCGATGCGCCGTGCATGGCCATGGCGCTACTTACAAGTACAATTCCATTCATTTTTATCAAAGAGAGTAGCACTAAAAAAGATCTCATCAAGTTCACCATCGCATCCACAATTGGATTACTAATTACGTTAACTTCATATCAGGCCTTCAGCGGTGTTTATTTATTAATCGCACTTGCTTTCGTTCTAAAATATTTCCTCGACGGCCAAAAATTACAGCCACTGTTCAAATATCTCGGTTGCGGATTATTTGGCTTCCTAATTGCCGGCATCGCTTTTAAGCTACTTCCGACCGCCTCCGGCTATCGCTCAATTGAAACCCTCAGCCTCAACAACCTTATTCCTGGCATTTTCCATAATATCGCCAACATTTTTATGCAAATTTTCGCTAGTTTCGCGCCAGGCTGGATTTTATTTACTGCACTTAGTCTCATTTGCGCAAGTATTGCAATCTTTATCACCACAAAAAGCAAGACCGGTCGCAAATTCATTAACCTTGCGGCCTTCATCATCTTTTTCCTCCTCGCCATTCCATTTTCCTACGGCATCTATTTGCTGCTTGCCGACGCGCCAACCAATCCGCGTTCACTCATCGGCATCGGTAGCGTTTTGGCAATTTCCGCAATTATCGCCCTAAATAAATTCGGCAAAAATCAAAACATTTACATCAAAACCATACTCACGGCTCCAGCCATTATTCTGGTCTATCTATTTTTTATTTATAGCTTCGCCATCGGCAACGCTTTATCCGATCAATACGAATACAGCAGCAATATCAACGCCGCAGTCGCAGATAGCCTCACCCAAACCTATAGCAGGGAAGAGCTCGCCACTAAGAAGCTCAAAGTTCATGGCGACATCGGCCTAGCGCCAAATGTTCAGCACGTCAACGATTTATATCCAATCACTTCGCAAATTATCGATGAATTTCAAACAGGTCTCTCTCAAACGACTTGGGGATCGTGGCGACTACGTTTTAATTATGGGCTCGAATATAATCACTATGAGCTGCTCGAACAAGATGCAAACTGCACGAATGGTGAAATCAAATATGACGGCTACTATAATTCCATCATCGAACAAGATGACAATATCTGCATCGAAATCAAATAGAGCAAGAAAAAATGCCCAGCGGGCAGTTCTATATAAATTGGTGATCCCGAAGGGAGTCGAACCCTTGATTTTCTGGATGAGAACCAGACGTCCTGGACCACTAGACGACGGGACCAATTACTTTTATATATTAACAGAAAACCAAAACCCTGTAAACCGGCCATCCAAATTACAACATATTTTTGACTTTTTTAAACACTAACAGATTGAGTAGTATATAATGAGGGTATGGTAAGACTGAAACACTATTGGCGCATTGTTTTCCCAATCGCAATCGCCCTCATTATATGGTTCTTTTCAGCCGCCAGTGGCGACGCATCAAATAGTCAATCAATGAGCGTAGCAAGTTGGCTCGGATGGCCACACGATATTACGCGCAAAATCGCCCATGTCGTCTTGTATTTAGCCTTTGGCGCTAGCCTCGCCTTTTACAACAAAGGCCGCTATCCAAAGACCTTCCCGCGCTATGAGGCGCTTATTTTTAATATGATTATTATCGTTGTCTGGGGGGCAATCGATGAAATTCATCAGCTACTCGTAGCGGGGCGTAATGGTACATTCTCTGATGTCATCCTCGATACTGTCTCTGGGCTCTGTGGCTTATTACTCTATATAGCATTCTATTGCCTCATCTGGCAAAAGATCGAAAAGCAGTCCAAGAGCCGCCGCAAAATCAAGAAATATTAACTATACTTCTATTATATCACACTTGCGACATTTTGTCAATTTTGCTAAAATAGAAGTATGAAATTACCAGTAGTCGCAATCATCGGCCAAACCAACGCCGGCAAATCTAGCATCTTTAATCGCCTCGTTCGCAAGTCGCAGGCTATTGTTGCGCGCGAAGCTGGTACTACTCGGGACAACGTGATCGGCAATGTAGAAGGGCAATATGTCCTGATTGATACCGCCGGCTTGAAAGATCCAAACGACGAATTCGAGGCCCACATTCAAGACCAAATTGACGACGCTGTTAATTCTGCCGACATGATTTTGATTGCCATGGATAGCACCAAATATCCAAATCACGACGACAAGCTTATCGCCAAAAAAGCACTCAAGTCTGGCAAGCCAACCATTCTTCTTCTTAATAAATCAGACCTCGGCGAGGCTTTACCGCTCGAAGAGTTCTATAGTCTTGGCATTAGCAATCCAATTCGTAGTTCCGCCACCACCGGGCTCGGCCTCAATGAACTTCGCGGCCGCATTTTGCAGAGCCTCAAAGATGCCGGTTTCAATACACATCAAAAGGCTAGCAAAACCGAGTCACTCAAACTTGCCTTAATTGGTCGTCCAAATGTTGGTAAATCTAGCCTCTTTAATTCACTAGCTAAGAAACAGCAAGCCATTGTCGCAAATCTTTCTGGCACCACCCGCGATGTTAACCGCACCGAAATTCGCTATAAAGGTCAAACCATCGAATTACTCGATACTGCCGGTCTCCGTAAACCAGGCAAGCGCGAAGTCGGTATCGAAAAGTTCTCGGCCTTGCGTAGCCTTGCCGCCATTGAAGAAGCCGATATTTGCTGCCTCTTAGTCGACGCCACCGAACCACACTCCAAACTCGATCAAAGTCTCGCTGGTCAAATCATTGACGCCGGCAAGGGTATCATCATCGTCGTCACCAAAACCGACCTCGAGCATAAAGATTCTGACGAAATTCTCGACGACCTCGAATACGACTTCAACTTTGTGCCTTATGCGCCAGTCGTCATGACATCTAGCCTTACCGGCAAAAATGTCACCAAAATTTTTGAACTCGCCCAGCAAATCGACAAAGCTCGCCACGCCGAACTCAAAACTTCCGACCTCAACAAGCTACTCGAAGATGCCGTCCGCTCGCATGCGCCAGCCGGCCTCAAAAACACACATCCAAAACTTCGCTACATGGTGCAAACCGACACTTGTCCACCATGGTTTGTAGTTTATGGCAGCAATCTCAGTCTCCTACACTGGAGCTACAAGCGCTATCTTGAGCGTCGTTTACGCGAAGCCTACGATTTTACCGGCACGCCAATTTGCTTTAGTTTTCGAAATCGCGACTAATCTGTTATTATAAAAGCACAACAGAGTGGGCTTAAGTTGTATTCCAGACTTAAGCTTGTTTTGTTTGATGGCTCTTTATTAGCATGCACGCCAAGTCAAAAGGAGGGGTATTTATGGCTAAGAGAAGAGAATTTCATCCTGCGCTTATACCAGCACTAGACGCACTCATCGGAGACCCAGGTTTAATTTCTCCAGCAAGGGACAGCAAATTGAAGGCCGAGGACCTCTATATCCCGGCCCAATACATTGACCGTATCCGTGAATTCCGCGACGAGCAGAGCAGTCGTGGCGAATCTGCCACAAAACTACTGAACGCCTTCGCTCACATTCTGGAGGCAATCCATTACAAGAACAAAGATGAGGTATTCGTCTGCGCAAACGGCATGCGCATCCATTTCGTGCCCAGCAATGAGCTTAACCTGAACGGCAATAATGGCCGCTCTGGCTCGACCACTCATGCGCTGGCTACTGCGCGCTATGTCCAGGAAAAATCCGGCAAGGATAATGTTGCTATCTTAACTGGCGACAGCTACATG
>CAMHIH010000069.1 GCA_946185175.1 uncultured Candidatus Saccharibacteria bacterium | reverse complement strand
AATTTGCCGGCCTATTTTGATTTGTACGGTGCTATTATAGAAAAATAGTGTTTCAAAACCTTGCTCCTTTTGGAGTCATGCAAAAATCTGGAGGTGAAATTATGGCTGGTAATTATGCGTGGCGCGATTGCGCAGGCAGGACGAGTGACGCGATTCAATTCGCGGCTCAAATGGGTTTCGTCGAAAGAGACCTATATCATGGAGACGATGTAGGGTCTATTGCACACAAAAAATAACCCCGGGCGATGCTCGGGGTGTTTTTTATTTTTTGGCGTATTCGGTGGCAATAAATTTGTCGGTTTTGATTGTGTTAATAATCGAAAAATCTTCGTACGTGTATTCTTTATCTTCGTCCGCAGCTACGATAATCCAGAAGTCGTTTTGTTCGGCAATAAAGGCGTCGCTATTTTCGAGGTAGTTTTGCCGATATTCGCGAATTGGCTCGAGTGAGCTCCAAATGAAGTCTACGTCGATGCCATAAACTGGATGCTCTGGAGTTTCGTAGAAGAATAAATCGTAATAGTCCATGGCGCCAACATGCACGAGAATTGGTGACGGGTTTGAAGAAATTGTCTTGACAGCGGTAATGATGCCGCGCGTGTCGTTACTATTGTCGCGTGAGTCGACCGAAACGATGCCGATGGTAGCACTGACGAGTGCGAGAATAGCAAGTAGGCCGGTAGCTTTTTGTTTATTGAAGGATTTGCCCCAATGAATCGCTAGTCCAATTAGCACCCATAAGAGGCTGGCAGAATAAACGACATAGCGAGTGACATAAGTTGGCTGAAATGGCGGGAACGAGAGGAGCATCAATAAGACTGGCGGCGCGAAAGTTAGGGTGGTGAGGAGAATGAAATTTTGCCAAGAATCTTTGGTTGTTTGTTTGAGGGTTTTAGTGAGTAAATATATAGTTAGGACAATGACCGCTAGAACTAATAATACGTACCAGCTTTGCGTTTCGCTGACATTACGATAAATTAGACTTTCTGACACGAAACCGAACGGCGTGGCGAGATTGACGGGTGGGATCCAGAAGCCACTTTGGACTTGTTTGACTTGGTTAAAGAATGATGGCAGCCATGGTAGATATAATATGACTGCGAGTGGATACGCCCAAAAGACTGTCTTTTGTAGGCCATGTTTGCGAAAATAGTAAATGATGTAACCGAGATGCGCGAGCCAGGCGAGGGCAGTAAAATAGTGCGTCCACATGCCGAGGCAAATTAAGAGCGCATAAAAGAGCCAGGCGAGCTTCTTTTTGCTTTTGAGGGCAATATCGAGAACGTAAGTTGCGCCGATTACAATAGCGAACACGATTGCATACATACGCATTTCTTGACTGTAGCGAATAAGGATTGGTGCGAGGCTAAGTGCGAAAGTTGAAATAGCGGCAGCTTTTTCGCCGAACCAACGACGTAGCAGGAAAAAGGCGAGGATAATGGCGACACCACCAAAGAAGACGCTCATGGAACGGAGCGCGAAATCGGTCGTGCCGAAGAGTAGTGACCAGATTTTGAGACAGAAATAATAGAAAGGTGGATGGACGTCCATGGCAGTCATGTGCCAAATTTGGCCGAAATCGCCACGAATGATGTAGGCGGAATATGATTCGTCGAACCACATTGCCGTGCGGAGATTAAGACAGGTTAATAGTGAAAAAATAAATGCAGAAAGTAGTGGCGCCAGGAATGACAACTTTGAGTAGTGCGGCTTGGCGTCTTTTTTATGCGACTTTGGCGTGGTTTTCATGCCATTATTATATCTTGATTTAGGATATGGTGCATCTTGACTAAGCGCGTATAGCATGTCATAATAATAATTGCTGCACAGAGTTCTTTCACAAAACACCGAAAAGGAAGTGATTTATTTGGATAAAAAGCTGATTTACCAACTATATCCCGCAGCGTGGCCGGGAGACCTGGCTGCAATGACGAAACATTTGGCTCGCGTAAAAAAGCTGGGCGCTGACTTTGTTTGGCTGAGCCCATTTTTTAAAAGCCTTTGGCTCGACGGCGGGCTTTTTCTAGGCGTAAGCTGGCGTAAAAATTGACCTGTGCGGCTTGGATGTTTGATTGGATGTTAGTTTTTCTGCCATGAGATACGGCGCCAGGCGTTGGCTGGCGTATACGTGATAGCCGGCACCGTTATTAATGCTGGCATAACGTGTGCCTTCGCGAAACAAGGTGGCATAGAGTTGTTCAGGAGATTGGTTTGCGTCGGCGTTAATGAGAATTTCGCTACTGTTTTCGCTGTAGATGCTTGTTGTGTCGTCAAGGTTAATATCATTGATGCCAATTTCGGATTCTAGATTACGAAACGTATTGCTATCGACGATTTTGATGTGGTCTGGAATTTGGTAGATGAGTTCTCCTGGCGCTGGAAAATGATCGCGCATGTATTCTTGCGTGGCCTGATTCATGAACTCGATGTCTTCTGAGGCGATTTCGTGAATATTAATTTCGCTGAGTCGTTCGGCGACGGCGCTTTGGCGTTTGTCGCGCTGCTCGGCATCATTACTTGCTGTTTCGTAATTGGGCGCGGCTACCTCTTTGTCTTATCTATATAATGCCTAATTTGTGGTATATTTACACGCATAGGCGATTGTCTAGTAACTTATTTTTAAGGGGGGTGTTTTTGTGACTTCGAAGAAGCTATTAAGAATAAGCCTACTCGTCGCCTGGTTGTGCCTGACGGTATTCCTGTCATTGCAAGTTGGAGATAGTAGTTCTAGGTTATCGAACTGGATTGCGCTTCGTATGGTAAATTTCTTCGGACTGAGCGTGCGCATGGATGTGTTTCATGCAGTATTGCGCGAAGCGGCGCATTTTGTCATGCATTTAATTTTAGCAGGCTTGATGTTCAGGGTGTTGATATTATTTATGAAGACGAAAGGGGCTCTAATTGTCTGTGTTCTGATTTGTTTTGTGGTTGCGCTGTTCGATGAAGTAATGCAGGGGCGAGTAAGTGGTCGAACTTGCGAAATGCTAGACTTGGTGTTAAACCTTCTGGGTGTCGAAACCGGCTTATTAGTAGGAGTGCTGATGTCGTCAGAAGCATAAAATTGCCGCTCGGGTTCCGGGCGGCATTTTCATGATAAAATTGCTTTAAGAATGCTTAAAAAAGGATGACGATGAAAATATTTGAAAAGAAATGTCCAAACTGTAGCGCAAATTTGGAATTTAAGGTGGGCGAGCGTGACGTAAAATGTCCGAACTGTCGTCGTACTTTTGCAGTGGAATATGACCAGGACAAGTTTATTGATCCGGAGGTTCAACTCAAGGCAAAAGATATTCAGCTCAAATTGATGGACGATTATCTAAAAGCACGTTCTTTCTCGAAGGTATTTATCGTGATTGTGGCGGTTTTGATGGTGGGCATGCTTGTATTTGGCGTGACGATGGCGATTAAGGGCGAAAAAGAATTCGATCAGCGTCATCAGGAGATTATCAAAGAACAAAAAGCTCAGGAAGAAGAATGGAAGAAGAGAGCAGAAGATTGGGATAAGAGTCAGGAAGAATGGGATCAAGAATTCCAGGAAGAATATGATTCTACGAAGGATACGATTGATAGCATGCGCGAAGAGATGGAGTCACAACCCGGGCAATAAGCTAGCTTGATAGATGGAGCAAACTGTGGTAGTATATACGCAGTTGCCGCGATAGCTCAGTTGGTAGAGCGCATCCATGGTAAGGAATAACTCCTACCCCTGTGGCAAAAGCCGTGCAAAATTTAACAATTTGGATATGCCGTCTTAGCTCAGTTGGTAGTAGCGCATCCATGGTAAGGATGAGGTCTCGGGTTCAAGTCCCGAAGACGGCTCCATATAATGACTATTAAAACTCGTGAACACAAAATGTTTGCGAGTTTTT
>CAMHIH010000068.1 GCA_946185175.1 uncultured Candidatus Saccharibacteria bacterium | reverse complement strand
CCAATACCGAGCTCGCCCAAGCCACCGAGTGGAATAATCCGAACGGCATCTTTATGCTGACGCATGGTGCGAATTTTCGCTAAAGTGATTTGTTCGCCATGATAGCCGTTGTAGCGCGACTTATTGACCGGAATGCCAATGATATGCTGTGCGGCCTGCGCATTGACGTCTTGACTAAGCATGCGCTGATGATGCACCATCTCGCCTTTGCGAGTCGATACCATCAATTTCACCTCGTCATGCTTTTCGGTAGACTTGGTTGTTTTTGTGGCCTTTTTGGTTGCAGTTTTGGCCGCAGCTTTAGTGGCGGTCTTTTTCGTGGTAGCTTTAGCCGTCGCAGTTTTACGACGCACCAACTTTTCGTCTTTGCCGCCGGGGGCAAAATTAGCATTAAAGTTGCGTTTTTGATTTTCTTCGAATTGTTTTTTGATATTTGGCAGACGTTCGGCACGGCTTCTCAACAATTTTGCGCGACGCTCGGCTTCTGCCTTACTTCTATTCTCCATGGATTCCTTTTTTATAATTTACAAATATTTCTTTCCCACACTTAAGGCGCTGTTTTCTCCCCATATGTACAAGAAAATTTTGGGAGTGTTGCGCGAAAAGTAAATTAAAGTATCTTAATTATAACAAACGAGAATCGTTTTGTCTAATTCATCTCTAAGTAGAAGTAATTTGTAGGGTTGCCGTAATTACTTGAGTAGTGATATTGGTAGATGATTTTACAGTCAGCGACATCGGAGTAACAGCTGGTAGTCTTCCGATAATCCTCTAAATAGTAGTTTTCCGCCAATTCATCAATAATTGCTTGGTTAATCGTAAAATCATTCAGAAAAAGTTTAGAATCGGCGGTTTTAAGTGAAGAGTTAGCAAGAGAATCTACTAGCGACTGGATAATAGTATTAATGTCGTCTAAGTGAGGAAATTCGGAGATGTCGTCGTCAATATCAATCCAATAGCCGAAATTGGCAATTTCGTACGCTTCGTTAAATTCAACATCTGCGCTAAATTCAACACCGTCATTGTAGTAAACAGTGCATTTTGTGTAATGCGAATACCTGTTGCTCGTGCCATCGTCAGACATCATCACGCTTCCACAGGAGTCCGTCGCTAGCCATACTTCGCTGACTGCCTGCTCTGCCGATTGATAATTACTAATCCTGTTCTGCTGTTGTTCTTGGTAGGCTAACATGCGCGGCGTAAAACTGACCGCCAAAACAACGGACATGATCAAGACAAAAAACTTCCCCAATCCCCCTAGGGTTTTTATGTCATAAAAATCACATAAGAATTCAGCTCGGTTATCTCCGGCGATTCGCTCGAGCGTCGCGTGGCGACCATGCGAATCACGCACCTCGAAAAGAATGCGCTCTGCATCCTGACCGGCACTAGTAATTGGGTCTGACTGGAGTAGGCTCTTGTAGCGTATATGGCTAACAATAAATATTAATACCTCGATAACTGCTACGCTTCCTACCCAGGCCATACCATCGGAGGTAAAGCCAACGTCAAAATAAGTATCGCGCACAAAAGCGTCCGCCACGAAAAGAACAAGCGGCACAACAATCAGGTAGGTGACCACCTTGGCATTAATTGCATGTAAAAAAGTAGCCTTGCGGAGAGCTTTCTGCTGCACCTGCCCAAGCATGGATTTGCTGCCACGTAATAGCTTTTGATATCCAATGCTATAGCGCATTCGTTTGAGACTATTTGCCATTGCTTTTATTTTAGCACAAGCAAAAAGCCCCGACATCCGCCGGGGCTGATTTTTGGCTTTCTAGGATTGGTGATTTTCGACTAGCTCTACGATATGCAAAACAGCGCCCACCGGCAGACGGAAGACATCATGCATAGCATCACTCTCCGCAAGTGAGTAGTCAGCATCACTGTCCCAGAAATTCTGGACGGCCTGGTCGACCAATTCGCGTGGCCAGTACTTCAGTCTCGCCTTCAGGTGGCGCGTCTTGGCGCGAAACTCATGATAGTGACGCTCATCGAGCCCCTTCACGCTAGCGCGCAGCAGAGAATCAGGGAATACGTAGATAATGAAGCAATAATCTGTCACGTCGTTATCATAGAAGAAGTCGCGTGGCGCACTTAGATTCGCGAAATAGCCACGACTATTTAAATACGTATCGAGATTAATCACCCCTGTTTCGTCGCGAAAATCGGCCAGGATTTTCATTGCTTGATATTCACGCATACAATCACCTCTCTGCCAGACGGACAATTTCGGCCAGAACTGCAACTGGATATTTCGTGGTACGACCGTTGATTGTCACGCGATACGTCAAATAGTCGACGCCCCCATCCTCGCGCTCAATACAATCACTCTGCGGGTAACCAAACTGGCGGTTTGTACCATTACCGTTACCAACGTAGATATTGAAGGCTGGCGCACCAGTCTCCTCTACGACGATGGTCTGCGTCTTATTACGAAATACATAGCTCAGATCGCCTCGCGCGCCCAAAGAGAATCCTTTATCGTCGAGATATGAAACAATATCAACATCTCCATCAGTAATATATGACTCAAGTTTCATCATTGCCTCAGCATCGGTCAATGCACGGCCGGAGCCACCGCATGCAGCAAGCATGCCCATAATCGCCAGCATGAAAATAGCTACAATAGTAAACCTTTTCATCTCTATCACCTCCTAGTAATGTGCGATTTTAGTCATATTATATCATTTTTTGCAATCTTGTCAATTTTGGAAAGCACCAAGAAAAAGCCCCCTCGGTCGCCCGGGGAGGCTCACGTTACTCTACTTACCAGCCTTCTTCCTCTTCGCGAGAAGCTTGTCGTATCTTGCAAAAATCTCCTCGATGGAGAGCATAGGGAGCGGCCCCCACTTTTTGTCGGCAACGAGCGTCGGGTCTGGCGTGATAGTAGCCTGACCTTTAGCTATTTTCTGGCGGTCAGCACGATTCCATGCAAGCGCCATCGCGCGAAGATCGCAGATTTTTTCCTGCGAAGTGGCCATGTCGTAAAAACGGCCGTAACGCGCCCAAGCTTCTGGATTGTCGTCTTTTCTACCAACGATTCTGATACCCGTTGCACGAGCCGCCGCACGAAGCATATACCAAGCTCTCTTCGTACCGATGACCTCGATCAGCTCGCCCGTCTTCTTATCTTTGTACGTATACCCCTCTTTCTTACTCTTGATGGATGCTTTGAGCTTGTCAATTGATCCACCGTAATAATCAGGGTTATAGAAGACGTTCTGCCAATCTTCTGACAGCTGTTCAGGATGAATGTAACCACGACTGTCTTCCGTTGCGCTTAACTCAAACAGAAGTGCGAGCTCACGCGATGTGCCGCCACATGCCTTGAGGAAGGTTTCCAGGGCATCCAAATACGATTCATAGGCCGGATGGTAATAGTAATTTCTCGGCATTCATCATCGCCTCTCTTTCCGAAATTCGATGCCGAAGTGTGCTTACGGTTCTAAAATTAAACCATATACTTCTATTATAGCACAAAACCCCATAAAAGTCAATATAACATAAGTGCTTCACTCTGTTTGTTGACAGATTTTCATGATTTTGGTAAGATAGAAACGTACAGATATAGACCGGCCTGAAGAGGGACGGTATTTTTAAGCCCTGGGCCAAACCCAAGAGACAGAAAGGAAATTATGGACTTAGATCTTAAGCAAATGGTCGCAATGGTCGACATTATCGCTGAAGAAAAGAATTTACCAAAAGAAGTCGTACTGGATGTCATCCAGCAAGCAATTGCCGCCGCTTGGCGCAAAGATAACGGTGACAAGGAAATGGATGTGCGTTGCGAACTCGATTTAAATACCGGCGAAGCCGATGTTTATGTTGCTCGCACTGTCATCGAGGATGACGTCGCCTATGATCCAGCAACCGAAATCCCACAAAGCGAAACTAAAGGTAAAGCGATTGGCGAC
>CAMHIH010000067.1 GCA_946185175.1 uncultured Candidatus Saccharibacteria bacterium | reverse complement strand
TTGGCGAAGCGAGCGCCCATGTCGTAGTATTCCTTGAGGCGCTCTGGCAAACCATCTAGACCTTGGGTGTATTTTTCTGGAGAATTTTCGAAGTTGACGAGACCTTGGTCGACTTTGATGCCGGCAATAATACCTTTGCGGGTAAGAAAATCAACAAAGGTCGAGCCGTCATCGGCGTGCTGGCGAGCGGTTTCGTCAAAGAGAATAACGCCGTTAACGTATTTTTCGAGCTCAGGCGTGGTAAAGAAGATATTGCGATAATCGCGACGATGCTGTTCGTCGTCTGGAATATTCATTGATTCAAATTTTTTGTGAATGGAACCACCGGATTCGTCTGCGGCAAGAATACCTTTGCCTGGGGTCATAAGTTTTTTCGCGTTTGCTTCAAGTTCTAACACTTTTTGGTCCTTTCCTTTTCCTTGAATTTTGTAATAATCGTCGGCAATTTCCGCTTCGAGAGTGTCAATATTGAGCGTACCACTCAGGCGCGCACCTTCGGCATTGGCCTTGGCTAGCAAGATGGCTTCGGACGGCGATTTGCCTAATATGATGGCACCCAGAATAGTGGCACCGATTGTTAGATGCGTACTGAGGTGCGTCATGAGATCTTCGCGTTCATTAAGCGACCAAGTGACGCTCTTGTTGTCGTACTCAATCGTGTTGCTGAAAATCTTTACCACGTTCGAGTATTGAGCGTCTATTTTCGTGTCGGTAATGATTAATGCGGCGTGCTCGGCCAGCTCGCGAATATGATTGGCATATTGATTGACGCTTTCGCTAATAAAGAAGGCGATTTTACAACTTGGTTCAATATCGAGATAATCCATTAATTCGCGGACGAGATTTGGCGTGACGTTAGCGGAGCGATCAATATAAATCCAATCGGGCGTATCATCCTTTGGCATTTTCCAGGTGGTTTCATGGCGATGACTTGGTGCAATATAGCTGACGTTATCGTCTTGGCAAAGAATGTAGCGATAAACCGTGGTGGAATCTTTGGCGACAAATTGGCCGTCCAAAAAAGTAGCCGGTGCGCCAGAAATTTCGGCTTTGATACCGAGGCGACTTAGGACCTCGAGGCTAATGCTGGCACCGCCATAGATGGCGACGCGCGAAAAATAATTGTGCGATGAGCCATTGAATGCGAAATCGAGCCACTTGATATGATGCTCATCTTCTTCGAATTTGTTAACGCGGTTGTCGAGCCGCAAATAGATATCTTTGGTAATGTTGCCAATAATCGCTACCTTCTGCATAAGTTCATTATAGCATAAGGGGTATATTGCGATTAATCTTTTGGCACGCCAGGATGATAATTGTCGATGGAGCGATAAAACTCGTCAACGGTGTATTCGATGGCTGGCAACTCGTCATTGTAGCTCATCATTTCATCGATAGCCTGCTCGATATTATAGTCGACATCGAGCTGATGATAGGAGATTTGCTTGCCTTTGATTTCGAGGATGCCGGCGGAGGCAGATTCGGTGCCGATTGGGCAGCCGACACTGCCTGGGTTAATAAAGAAATCACCCCGGCGGCCAATTTGGAGATTGCGGACGTGAGTGTGGCCATAAAGATAGATATCTGCATGGGCGTATTTGAAAATTTCACGACATTCTTTGAGGGTCGGCTTCATGTAAAAAGGCATAAACTCGCCGATGCGACTGAGCGGATAATGCGACACAAAAATGCGAACTTGGTCGACCGTAATCATTTCTTGTCGCGGAAATTGGCTCATGAGCGAAGCGGAATGGTCGCTAACTTGACCATGATTCCAGAGAAATAAATCGAGGATGGCCTGCGGTAACTTAGATTTTGATGAATCATTGTGATTATGTACAGGCAACTTATTGAGTAAATATTCTTCGTGATTGCCGCGTACGGCCGACAAAATCCGGCCCCGGCGGAGCTGGTCTTCGAGTAATTGGATGCATTCTTCTGGGTGAGCGCCAAGCCCAATCGTATCGCCCAGACAAATGATTTTTTCGACACCGCGACGCTCAAACTCGTTCAGAACGGCCTTGAGTGCCTCGACGTTGCTGTGAACGTCAGAAATAATCCCAATGCGCAATGTCTGTGTTCTCCCCTGTTAATTTTGATATTAATGGCGTCGTAATTGACGAATAGATAGTATTATTATATCAAATTTCTTATGTTTTGTCAAGATAGTTACAGCTCGCCCCAGTCTTTGCCAACTGTGACATCGACGGCGAGCTTGACTGGCAACTCTGGTGCAACGGATTCCATGGCATTTTTGAGCAATCCCGAGATATAAGTGGCTTCGTTTTCTAGACACTCAATCATGAGGGAATCGTGGATTTGTAGTACTAGCTTAGCATTACTTGGCAGGATGCTATCGACGGCCAGCATGGCTTTTTTCATGAGATCGGCTTCGGTGCCCTGAATTGGCATGTTGGCGGCGGCGCGTTCGGCGGCACTGCGGACTAGGTAGTTTGGCGCGGCTAAATCTGGGGTTGGGCGCCAGCGACCATAAAGGGTTTCGACATAGCCGTTTTTGCGGCCGTTTTCGAGGGTTCGATCGAGGTATTGGCGAATTGGTGCACGGAGTTCAAAATAGCGCGCGATGAAGGCTTTGGCTTCGGCGAAGCTCATGTCGGCGGCGTCGGAAAGGCCCTTTGGGCTCATACCGTATAGCACACCGAAATTAATGACCTTAGCGGCGCGGCGTTGGCTTTTGGTGACCTGCTCCATTGGAATATGAAAGGCGTCAGCGGCGGTTTTGGTGTGAATATCGAGTCCAGCATTAAAATCGTCGATTAAGGCCTGGTCGCCCGCAAGAGCGGCGGCTAGGCGGAGCTCAAACTGGGCATAATCAGCAGAAACGAAAACGTGGCCTGGTTCGGCGACGAAGCAACTGCGAATGCGTTTGCCGTCTTCGCTACGAACGGGGATGTTTTGGAGATTCGGATTAACGCTGGAAAGTCGGCCGGTGGCGGTAACATCCTGCGTGAAGGTGCTATGAATGCGATGGTCGGCGTCGGCTAGGCCTGGTAGTGGCGTGATGTAGGTGCTGAGTAATTTGCCGATTTCGCGATGACGCTCTACTTTGCCGATAATTGGATGCAGTTCGCGAAGTTTATCGAGCTCTTTGGCGCCAGTTGAGTAGGCGCGCTGAGTTTTTTTGATGCCTTTAGTGGGTAAACCGAGATCTTCGAACAAAACCTGCGAAAGTTGAATTGGCGAATTGATATTAAATTCATGGCCGACCAGTGAATAAATTTCTTGTTCAATCTGCTTAAGCTCTGTGGAAAACTCGTCATTCAACACCTGAAAACGAGCATTATCGATTTTGATGCCGTGATGCTCCATCTTGTATAACACGGGAATGAGCGGCAGGTCGAATTCAGTGGCAATACGCTGAATTTTTGGTAAAACGGCAAGCTGGCGCTGTTGGTCAATATAATCCTGTTCGGGATTAGCATCGTCAAGCAAAGTGAGCTGACCACTCTTGCGCGCGAGTGGATCAAGCAAAAAGTCAACTTGGCCAAGGTCCCAGAATGGGCGGCCGTAAAGAATTTCTTCGGCCAATATGGTATTGTCGTGCATGTCGGTCTTTACGTTTTGACTAAGATAGATGTGGTCCGGTAAGGTGACCGGAATATCGGCTGGGGGTGGCAAAATGTCGGTCGGCACGGCGGTGGCGGTAGTCTTGGCGGCTGGTTTGGGTTTGGTGGCTGGTTTTGGTGCCGTGATTTTGGCGCTATCGACCGGATAAAGTTTGGTGAACTTGCGAATTAGGGAATTGAACTGGAGTTTCTTGAGCTCGGCCATAACAGCCTCTGGCTTAAAATCGGCGAGCTTGGATTTGTTGGGGTCAAACTCGACTGGTGCATCAAATTGAATGGTGGCTAATTGTTTGCTAATGAAAGCGAGCTCTTTACCTTCTTTGAGCTTTTTGCCCGTAGCGCCGGAAATGTCGTCGAC
>CAMHIH010000066.1 GCA_946185175.1 uncultured Candidatus Saccharibacteria bacterium | reverse complement strand
TTAAAACATAAAGTCGCCATTGTTGATTTGGGCTGGGGTGGTACAGTCCAGATGCTATTTACGGATTTTTGCCGATTATATAATGCGAATCTAGTTATTACAGGATTATACCTTGGTGCACATCCTGCAGACAGATTTAAAATGAAAGATACAGGCCTGTATGGATATCTTATGCCGAACGTTCGATCGGGCGAAGATAGAAGAATCTGGAATGCAGTTTTATGGGAATACGCTTTTACAAACAAGGCGCAATTTAGCGAAGATACCGCCCACTTGGAGCAGATTCGCCTTGGCATTCTGGACGGTATAACTTTTACCGAAAAGATTAACCTTAATCCTCTTGATTATTATTACTCCGCCGTCAGGGCCGCTATCAAAAATTTCATCACGAGACCAAAGAGAAAAGTCGTAAAAATAATCGGCAACATACAATTCGATAATGGCTTTGTGGATTTTCATTATTTCCGTATCGTCGATATGTCGTATAGCTTCTTTAGTTTCCGAAAGAAGTTATTGTTGCATCCACGCAGCACGATCAGGAATGACATATTCGGACCGAATCATTGGCCGATGGGATATATTGCATATTACAGGCTGTACATAACGAAACAAGCAATTAGGCTACTTCAAATTATTAAGAGAAAAACATATTTTTGACGTCTGTGCCGTTTTTATCAAAGTTCCCTTTATGTTAAGATATAAACAATAGGAGGCTTATGGGCAAAATATATGATTTTAAGATAAAAACCCGCAAAGGCACAGAAATACCTATGTCGGATTTTAAGGGAAAAGTGTTGCTTATCGTCAATACGGCAACTGGTTGCGGCTTTACGCCGCAATATGAAGGCCTAGAAAAACTTTATGAAAAGTATCACGATAAGGGTCTAGAAGTATTAGACTTTCCCTGTAATCAATTTGGCCATCAAGCGCCTGGCGATGATAATGAAATTCATGAATTCTGCACCGGTAAATACCAAACCCAATTCGACCAGTTCAAAAAAATTTACGTAAACGGCAAAGACGCCGATCCTTTATTTGTCCATCTCAAAACCGAAATTAAGGAAGAAGATGCTTTAGGCATCAAAGACAAGGCTACAATGAAGATGATTGCCAAAATAAGCACAAGTTGCAAAGAGGATGGTGATATTAAATGGAACTTTACGAAGTTCCTCGTAGATAGGGATGGTAACGTCGTAAAACGCTTTGCACCTACAACCGATCCCGCTAAAATCGAAGAACATATAAAGGAGTTACTATGATAGTTATTGGAACAAAAGATAACTTCGATGCCGAAGTCCTGCAGTCAGATGTGCCCGTATTAGTCGACTTCAATGCAGCGTGGTGTCCTCCCTGTCAGGCCCTTCATCCTATTCTGGAAGAAATAGCGGAAAATGCCGATGGTTACAAAATTGTCACGGTGGACATAGATGACGAAGAAGAATTAGCCGAGAAGTACGAGGTCTCTTCAATTCCTTGCCTCGTCGCTTTTAAGGACGGCGAGGAGACCGATCGCGAGATCGGCCTTAAACCTAAATCTAAATTACTTAAAATGGTGGGCAAATAGTTATGTATGATGTCGCAATTGTCGGCGGTGGTCCAGCTGGGCTTACTGCCGCTATCTATACTAAAAGAGCCAATAAAAATGTCGTCGTATTCGAGGCTGTAACGTGTGGTGGCCAAATCATAAATACGACGAAAATCGATAATTATCCAGCAGCACCCCATATCACTGGTGTTGAGTTTGGGCAAAAACTTACCGAACAGGCCGAAGAGCTTGGCGCCGAAATTAAGTATGAGAAGGTGGTCCATATCGATGGTAGCTACGGTAACTTTAAGATTACAACGGAAGACCACGAATACCAATCTCGCACCGTGATTCTGGCTTGTGGCACTAAAACCCGCGAAATGGGCATTGACCGCGAAGACGAACTTAACGGAAAAGGCATATCATATTGCGCTACTTGCGACGGTGGTTTTTATAAGAATAAAGACGTCGCCGTATTTGGCGGTGGCAATACCGCACTTCATGAAGCACTGTATCTCGCCGATATCGCAAAGAAGGTCTACGTCATTCATCGACGCGACCAATTTCGCGCTAGAGAAGATCTCGTCGCTAAACTTAAGAAGCGCAAGAATGTTGAACTGGTGCTTAATGCAAATGTAGCAAAACTTTTGGGCGAGAAGAAACTTAGCGGCATTGAGACCGATCAAGGGCAGAAAATCGATATCGACGGTCTATTCGTTGCGATTGGTCGCGAGCCAGCAATCGCCGGCATCGTCGATAATCTGCAGTTAGATGAGAGCGGGTACGCTTCCGCAACAGATAATTGTAAGACTAGTATTCCAGGGCTATTTGTTGCCGGTGACGTTCGTACGAAAGAAATACGTCAATTAGTTACCGCTACTTCCGATGGTGCAATTGCCGCGACTGCAGCCATCGAGCAACTACAAAACCCTACCCCGCGTGATCTACGCTATGACGAGTGGTTGAAACTATACAAGATTGCCGGAATAGGCCTCAAAGAGGGCGGCCTTTCGCCAAATAGCATCGAAGAAAAGATGGGGATGGACTATGCCACCGCCGTAAAATATATCGATGCATTGGATAAAATCAGCGTTGCACATTCTGACCTTCGTAATCCCGTTGGCCATAGCCTATCGATTGCCTCTCTTGATGATTTCCCTAATCCAGATGAGTTTGATCGAAAAGAAGGCGATGATTTTATTGCGAAATTAAAGTAACAAAAAAAGCCCCCTTGCGGGGGATTTTTTTGTGCCTTATTGGCTAATCTCGATATTGATAGCTTTTGGCTGAATGTTTTGGATTTTTACGAGTACCAGAGTCCCATAATCGCCCTCGATTTCTTCGTTTGAGACCTCTTTCGCGATGGCTGTCAGGTAATAATTCTCATCGCGCGTAATCTTATTAAGCTCGAAACTTTCGAGGCCTCTCTTCTCATAAGCAATGGCTATCACTGAGCCGGATTTCAAGAATTCGTCATCAACATAATTTGTGCCGCTGAATGCATAGGTGCTTTCTTCGCCAAAATTTTTGCGCAGATTAACCATAATATCGCTCAGATCGCTCGCCTTACGAATTACCTGGTATTCCGCATCGCCGATAACTTGACCGCTTAAGAAGTTGGCACCAATTGCACCGCTGTCGTTAGGTTGATAATTGTAAATACCCAACAGCTCATAGGAGATCGGTTTGATTTCTTCGATATATTCATCGTCGCCAGTTTTAATGCCAGCCATATCTGCCTGGCGCTTAATTAGTTGCATACCAAGAAAAACCAAGCATAGAGCTATCACTACGATATTTAAAACAATCATAAATATTAATAGCATATGGCGAGTTTCAATAAACTTACCATCCGCATCTAGATTTTTGCCACCCTTTTCGCTCATATCTCTCCTAAATTTTCATTATATCCGCTTCTTTTTCGGCGAACAGTTTATCGATTTCCGTATTGAATTTTTTGATCATTTCATCAATTTCTTTTTCGGAGCTTTTGCGGTCGTCTTCGGTGAACTCTTTGGTGTTTTTGATATCTTTGCGTGCGTCATCGCGAATCTTACGTAAAGCGATTTTTGCTTCCTCCACCTTCGTGCTAGCGGCTTTAACAATTTCCTTGCGGCGCTCCTCTGTGAGTGGCGGAATCGGTACGCGAATAACGCGGCCGTCATCGGCTGGGTTTAGTCCAAGTGACTGATCGGCGCGAATCGCGGCAGAAATCTTAGCAATATTGGATACGTCATATGGCGTAATCAGCAACATATTGCCACCCTGGACGGTCACATTGGAAATTTGGTTTAATGGGGTCATTTGTCCATAGACTTCGGCACGGACGCTCGCGAGCATATCAGGATGTGCGCGGCCAGTACGAACCTTTTTCATTTGCTCTTTAAAATTGTCTACAACGGCAGACATTTCGAGCTTTACGCTGTCAGAATCGAACATATTTTCTCGAACTCCTCT
>CAMHIH010000065.1 GCA_946185175.1 uncultured Candidatus Saccharibacteria bacterium | reverse complement strand
GCGAACCTTCACCTTCACGCCAAGTCGATGACTTATAGCATCAGCTTTTTTATCATTTTCGGAATGTGCTGGCGCGGCTTTAACGGTCTTTCGGGCTTTACTTTGCGCCTTAAGCTCAACCATATACTGCTCCACCTTACGTGCAGACCAGTTCTCTGTAATTATTTTCGGCAAAACCGCATCAATCTGCTCTGGAGTGGCAGTAATTAGCGGCCGCATCTGCCCCTCCGCCAAATGGTGCTCAATCATTGCTTGCTTGGCATTATCTGGTAAACTAAGTAGACGCATTGTATTGATGATTGCCGACTGACTTTTGCCAACGCGTTTGGAAATTTGTTCGTTACTCAGATTAAATTGATCGCGCAGCTTAGCATAGGCCGTGGCAGTTTCAATTGCATTCAAGTCTTCGCGCTGGACATTTTCGATTAACGACAACTCTAGGCGCTTCTGCGCATCAAGCGTTCGTACGATTGCTGGAATTGTATCTTTACCGGCAATTTGCGAAGCCCGCCAACGCCTCTCGCCGGCCACAATCTTGTACCTATCGCCCTCTTTCGTTACAACAATCGGCTGCAACACGCCGTGTTCCTTGATAGAATCGGCTAAGGCTTCGAGCTGTTCCTGGTTAAATTTACGGCGTGGCTGGTTTTCATCTGGAATAATATGCGAGATTTTGATTTCTAGCATTTTACTCAATGATTTATCTTGCTGAGCAGTCGGATCATAAGTCGGAATTAAATCGCCAAACCCCCTTCCTAGTGCGCTCATTTGGTTCGCTCCATCACCTCTTGTGCGAGATTTTTATAGGCTTTTGCACCCTTACTGAAGCGGTCGTATTGACCAATTGCTACACCATGACTTGGAGCCTCTGCAAGGCGAACGTTGCGCGGAATAGTCGTCTCAAATACCTTATCTTTGAAATGGCCTTTGATTTCTGCTAGCACCTCGGAACTGAGCGTTGTGCGACGGTCGTACATTGTAGCTACGACGCCGAGTAATTCAAGATTCGGATTGGCAGCCTGCTGCACTAGATTCACACTTCGCTCTAATTGAGCGACGCCTTCCATGGCGTAAAATTCGGTTTGAACAGGCAAAATATAGTACTCTGCCGCAATCATGCTATTCACCGTCAAAAGCGAAAGACTAGGCGGACTGTCAATTATGATGTAGTCAAAATTATCTATAACATCAGCAAGCGCGTCACGAAGAGCCACGAATTTATCCTCCATCTGCGCCATCTGTTGCTCGACATTTGCGAGCTCCGGTATGGTCGGCGCAATGAAAAGATTCTTGTTCTTCTCTATTGGCAAAATAACTTCAGATAATGTAGCTTCGCGCAACATGACGTCGCACATGGTCTTCTGCAGCGCCTGTTTTTCTATGCCAAGGCCAGAGCTTGCGTTGCCCTGCGGGTCTAAATCTATTACCAAAGTCTTCTTGCGTGCTTTTGCTAAATAGTATGCAAGGTTAACAGAGGTCGTTGTTTTACCGACACCTCCTTTTTGGTTTGTAACCGTAATCACCTTTGCCATAACTATATTTTATAACACCTATCTGTTTTCTAAAAGACTTGACTACCAGAGATATGACTGAATAATCTCTGGTAATGGAATTTCGAGCAAGACAATGCCATCTGGCTCGAGCCGAGTGCCAACATAATGAATGAGGTCAAGTTCGTTATCAAAATAATGAACCTTTGGATGTTCTGGCTCACCCTTTGGCTTCTCGCCAAGAATCACAACATCTGTCAGGAGACCCATGTCGAGCGTATTAACTTTCTGAACATTATCCGTAATGACCATCTTGGCGGATGATTCAAGCTGCTCTATTGTTTTAATGCCATTATGTACGGCATCGACCGATATATAGGAGCTATCGTCGATAATAATCGAGCCATGCAGGCCGCGCGCTGGAGACATCCTGCCATGAAGCGGAGTAATATCTGCAACGCCTTTAAGTATGTCTTTGCGGTCCATGCCAAAGTATTTAGCGACGGCCACCGCCATTGTAATAGGACGGATATTATGCTCGCCGAGTATATGAATTTTAGCAGGAATATGTTCACGCTCTGGATTCACGAAGTCACCCTCGTAGCCCTCAAGCGAAAAATCGTGATTTTCAAAGTAGTAATGGGCGGGCAACTCGTCGCCATAAGTGGTTACTTCAGGGTTCTTTAAGTGCGTAGCGAAATGTTGCGCCACGTCATTAAAGTTTACAAATACGGCGCCAGCCTTATTGGCGAGACCAAAGAAACGCTCTGCCTGCTCGTCGTTGCGGCAGCTAGTAACAACAACCACATCAGGCTCAAAATCCGGAAAATCTGCGGATGATTTATAGTCAAAGATCACCACATCTGGTACGATCTTTGGATTCACGCCCATTGTTACCGTTGCAACCTGTCCGAGAATTAAGCCAAGTGCGCGAATTGCCGATTTGCGCCCATAGGCGCCGGTAACGACGATGGTATAAACGTCGGGATTCTTCTTCAGAAATCGCTCAACGGTGCGCTTGGGATTGAAGGGCATTATTTTTTGCCTTTCTTGCTTGTCTTAGCAACGCGCTTGGCCACACGATCTTCTTTCACTTCAATAGCTTGATCGCGCGAATGAATACCGAAGAATAAATCCGTAATACCATTAATCATCAGATATGTACCAAAAAGCTCGATATGAGTTGTAGGTGAAAGGCCTGATCCGGCGAACATTACGAAGGCTAGAACACAGCCCAACATACCGTTGACGATCCACATGAAGCGATCCGTCATGTTCGTAAAGCTGCCAAACCCAATAATGATTGTGGCGATAGAGGCAAATAATACATAGCCACTCAAGATAGAGATGCGCCAAGGCACAATTTGTTCGAACGAGCCAATTCCCGGCAAAGATGTACAGAGCACAGAAATGGCGATACCGATTTCGAGCAAGCCGAGAAATAGCGGAAAACCCCAGTTGTGTTGGCGACGACTACGATGAATCATGTTGGCGATTTCAATGACACCCAAGCCAACCATGGTCCAGCCGACAATCTTAATTAGTATTTCTGTATCGCCGCCAGTAGCAAACATCATACAGAGACCGGCCACGATAGAAATAACACCCTTCATGGCAAAAGTCAGCCAATGGCTTTCGATAAATTTTTTAGTTTTACTCACTGCAAAAAGCTCCTATTTCTTTGTTTAAATTTTAACTTAAACATGAGCGTTTTACAAGTGACCGTCATTCAAATTTAGACGTGACGTATTTTGGCTCGAAGTTTTTCAAAAGCGTAATCTAGGCGATATTTTACCGGATCAATAATCAAGTCGTGCGCATGTAGGTATGGCAATTCTTCGACGCCAAAACTCCGCTTAAATTGACTCACGCCGTAAAAGCGATGATTTACTTCGTCTAGTTTCGTGATGCCCCAAAAATTATAGCGTTTTATTCCCCTCTCGCGCGCATCGCGCATCGCTTGCATATGTAACAACGGAGCACCTGAATATTTTGTACCGAGTTCCGTCGAGACGCCATAATGATACGAGGCCTCATTGCCATAGAAAATCATAAAGTTTTGCGCGAGAATTTCGTCGCCGAGTTTTGCCGTATAGAGCTTTACTTCATCGTATTTCGCAAACGCCTCGAATTGTTTGCGAAGAAAATCTTCCGAGAATTCGACAAATTTTTGTCGAGCCGCCGTCTGGAGTTGAATCTGATAAAACTCTTTAATATCTTCTGGGTTCGTACTGGTCGAAACGGTAATGTTATTCTTTTGGGCTTTGCGAATTTTACGGCGCAGGCCCTGCGAGGCTCCTGCGAGAATCTCTTCTTCGGATTTCGAAATATCTAATACGCCGGCCAGCTCAACCGATAGATAAATTGGCGCCGGCTTAAGTCCTAATGTCTGCTCAAATAACTTACGATTTTCGTCGTTATCGATGATTTGCGGACGAATACGGACAAACGAGCACTTATTCTGTCGCCCCAACTCTTTAATGTCGTCAAAGATTGCGCCAACAAGCTTTTTGTTGCCCCA
>CAMHIH010000064.1 GCA_946185175.1 uncultured Candidatus Saccharibacteria bacterium | reverse complement strand
GATTCTAAATCTGCATCCGCCTGATAAAAATCGTAATTTGTGTCATCTAGGCGCATCTTCAAAATAAACTCAGTAAATTCTGAGTTTTCTAAAGTTAGTGGAACGAGTCTAATATTCGTCATAAATAATTTGGTGGATCTTACTGGGCTCGAACCAGTGACCTTACGAATGTGAATCGTACGCTCTAGCCAACTGAGCTAAAGATCCATGCCCTGATTATATCACATCAGATGATATAATCAGATAGGTATCAAACAATTCACTATTCCATCAAGGGGGTGAACGACATGTTGGAATTCCGTTATGATACGCAACTTTTAATCGAAGGCGAGAATCTCGATGAGGACGCTATTGCCTCAGAAATCACTCGGCGCTTCTGCGGCGACAGTTTGGTTTGTGTGGGCGACGAAGATCTTAGCAAGATTCATTTTCACACCAATGAGCCGTGGCTCGTTCTGGAGTATTGCTCGCAGTTGGGCGAAATCTTTGACATTGTGGTAGAAGATATGGATCGTCAGGCTAGAGGACTCCAGGGCTAACTACGTGCTTTTGCTAAGGCGGCCTCTGGTCGCCTTTTTTATTGCTCTCGTCAAGAGAGATGAAAGATGTTAAAATATAGATAATGAGTTTAGAACTAGATTTTGATGCACTCCAAAAAGAACGTCAGGATTTGACAGATTTTTTAAGTCAGCCAGACGCTTATGCTGATAAGAATTTTGCCAGCAAAAACCGCCGTCTGACAGAAGTAGACGAGCTGATTAAGCTCGGCAAAAAACGCGAGCAACTTCAAAATGACATCAAAGAAGCTGAATCCGATCCAGAACTAGCCGAAATGAAGCCGGATTTTGAACAAGAACTCGCCGAAACAGAGGCGAAACTTACCGAAATGCTAATTCCGAAAGATCCAAACGACGACAAGGCTGCCATTATTGAGATTCGCGCCGGCGCTGGCGGCGACGAGGCTAGCCTCTTTGCGGGCGATCTCTACCGTATGTATATCCGTTACGCCGAGACCCACGGCCTCAAAACCGAACTCCAGTCTGAAAGCGTTAATGATGCAGGCGGCTATAAGGAAGTGATTTTCCGCGTGTCTGGCGATCAGGCCTACGGTAAGCTCAAATTTGAGGGTGGTGTGCATCGCGTGCAACGTGTGCCGGTCACTGAATCTCAGGGCCGTATTCATACAAGTACCGCCACCGTGGCTGTTCTTCCAGAGGCTGAAGAGGAAGATTTCGAAATCAAACCAGAAGATCTCCGCATTGATATTTACCGTTCTGGCGGACATGGTGGGCAGGGTGTTAATACGACCGATTCCGCTGTACGTATTACGCATTTACCGACTGGTCTCGTTGTGGCAATGCAAGACGAGCGCAGCCAACAGCAAAATCGCATCAAGGCTATGACTGTACTTCGTAGCCGTTTGCTTGAACGCAAAATTGCTGAAGACCGCGCTAATGCTTCAGATCAGCGTAAGTCACTAATTGGTACTGGTGATCGCTCCGAAAAGATTCGTACTTATAATTATCCGCAAGATCGCATCACCGATCACCGCATTCATTATTCGCGTAGTAATATTCCGGCAGCCATGAATGGCGATATTGAGGATATAATTGAAGAGCTTATCAAGAATGAACGTGAGCTCATGGCTTAATCTAGCCACTAAACAGATTGACCGACTAGACGCAGAACTTATCCTGGCAAATTCAATTCATAAAGAACGCATATTCCTGCATGGACATCCGGAATATGAATTAAGTGAGCGAGAGAAAGCGAAAGCTGACCAAGATTTATTGCGTCGCAAAAAAAGTGAGCCGTTGGCATATATTCTAGGCTATAAGGAATTTTATGGCCGAAATTTTCGAGTTACGCCAGACACATTAATACCGCGGCCAGAAACCGAAGCACTGATTGACATTATCAAGTCTTTACCACTCGTTACCTCCTTTCCTAAAAGCGAACCCCTAGAGATTCTCGATGTGGGTACCGGGAGTGGATGCATAGCTATTACCTTAGCGCTTGAACTCCCCAAATCACAGATTACCGCCATCGATATATCTACTAAAGCGCTCGACTGTGCCCAGTATAATATCGGGCATCTAGGTGCTACAAACATAAGTACGAAAAAATCAAACTTACTCGATAGCGTCTCTGACAAATATGACGTTATCGTGGCGAACTTGCCTTACGTAGACCGTAATTGGGGTTGGCTGGATCACAATACGCTCGCCTACGAACCCGACTCGGCGCTTTATGCTGATGATGGCGGATTGCAATTAATAAAACAACTTATCGTGCAAGCTCCAAAAAACTTAAAAAATGGGGGCTACTTAATTCTTGAAGCAGATCGCTCTCAGCACCAAAAAATTTGCAATTTTGCCGTTCGAGAAACCAAGTTTGTTCCTAATGAAGCCCCAAGCCAGGTTTTGGCGCTGGTCTTGCGCCTGCATCAAAACGCTTAGCCATTTGTTGGCGTGCGTCCATATTTTGTTTAATTTGCTGTCTTGCGGAAAGATTTGCGCTTTCGTTTACATGCTCGCGCTGTAATCGGTCAAGCCCGCCGGCCTCATGCTCAATATTGAATATTCGTTTGCGGTCAAGTAGTCCTCGTCTGTTTTGCTGATCCTGGGCTTCTTTGGCCTCCTTTTTAGCCTTCTCGATGGCCAGCTGTTCTTCGTAAGTTTTAGCGCGATCGTAAGTATTTACGCGCTGCGCAACCATGGCGCGACGGTAACTCTGAACAATTTTTCGGTTATTTTCGATATCGAGACGCCCCTCGAAGCTTTGCGCGGCAGAGGAGGCAGCCCCAAAGTTCCCGGCATTCTGGGCGTCCGCGTAGCCAGAACTGTGGGCGACATCCGAGGTGCTAGTTTTAGTAATACGTTGAATAGTTTTGCTATTGAGTGCCATTTGAACCTATTATAACACTCTCCGTATCTTGACAAAAAAGCAAAAATTTGATATAATTGTAATGCTTAGTTATAACCTACGGAGGTAGGGGATGAGTGTTTTTTAACAGCACGAAGCAAATCTAATCATTACTGCGCAAAAATGACCAAATGCGCAGCAAGAAGTTGTTTCCCCATTTTTACACTTACAGAAAGGATGGTGATGTGCGATGTCGAGGAGGACATACGCAAAGCGTGCACGTTATGCGGCGCTCGCATTAATCTTGAGCCTCGCCATGAGCGTCTTTTTGCTCACTGGTGGTCTCAGCGTTGTGACGACCGCATTTGCAGCAGGCAACGAACATGTCAACCCGGACCGTGAAATCCACTACTACACCTATGACGTGGAGAACTGCAACTTCGGCCCCGACGTTTACGCGGAAGCGAAACAGATGGTCGAAGATGGAAAGGCGTCCAGCATTCAGGATGCTATCTTCCACGTCGATGAGAATGGTGCAGTAAGTGGTATTATGCGCGACCGCATGACGCTTGACCCGGCATTGACGGCCGCAATCACAGTAGATATCCTGAACAGGTCGGAAATTGACTGGTATTCTATTCTTGGCGACCGCCAGAATGAATTTAAGGATATCGAAATTGGCCGTTTGGCCGACCAACTCCATCTGGCTTTCCTGAAGAACCATGATTTCTGGGACCAGGTTATCGCAAACGACCTGAACCTTCTGAAGTCTGGTAAGGTCAGCATCGAGAAAATCTCTGATTATACATCCAGTATGTATATGATTGAGGATATGCTCGAAGGCGACAAACCGTCTGTTGTGGTGCGTAACAGCACTAATGCGGGCGGCCACGTCATCCGCTTTGATCTCGGAAAAGCTGGTGTGTACCAGTATCGTTTGGAATGTGGCTTCCAGCCTATTCAGGTCGATTACTGGCCTACGCCAGACGTTCCGCCTATTCCAGATGAGCCTGAGCCGGAGCCTACTCCGACTCCAACCCCAACCCCTGAGCCGGAGCCTACTCCTACTCCTGAGCCGAAACCGACGCCGACACCTGAACCCAAGCCGACTCCTACTCCGACGCTAGAGCCGAAAAATCCCAACGCGGGTCCGCAGGCTCAGACTGGTGGCACCAATCCTGACTATGGCGG
>CAMHIH010000063.1 GCA_946185175.1 uncultured Candidatus Saccharibacteria bacterium | reverse complement strand
CGGGGTTATTTTTTGTCGATTTCGATATATTTTCCCTCGGAGAGCTTGCCAAGTAGGTATGGTCCAAAAATTCGGCGGTGTAGGTAGGTGACCTTATAGCCGAGTGCATCAAAAGTGCGGCGGATTTGACGGTTACGTCCTTCACTCATCGTGACCTCCCAATCTTTGCGAGAGCTATCAGACAAACGGGCGAGACCGAGCTGGCTGCGGCCATCGGGCAGGTTGATGCCGAAATCTGCAATCATTTGTTGGTGTAATGGTTCAAGATCGCGATCAAGCTTAACATCGTAAACCTTAGTCTTAACGAACTTTGGATGTGTCATCTGAAAAGCGAAGTCGCCGTCATTGGTTAGCAAAATTAGGCCAGAAGAATCCTTGTCGAGTCGGCCGACATTCTTTAGTGATTGGAATTCTGGCGGCAACAACTCGTATATCGTCGGCGTGTCGCCTTGGCGCTTGCGGCTACAGACGTAGCCCTTTGGTTTATTTAGCATAATGTAAACCAGTTTTTGTGTCGCAATCTCTTTACCGGCAATTTCTATTTTGTCGTTTACGCCGACACGCCGTCCAATCTTGGCGACCTTGCCATTGATGAGAACTTTACCGTCCTCAATCAGCTTATCAGCCTCACGTCGCGAGACACCAAAATTAGTGGCTAGGTACTTATTCAGGCGGATTTCATCTTGCATAAATCAGGAGATGGCTCCCATGTCTTGTGGGCCCATCGGTTGAATGATTTGCTGGATTGGTTGCGCCGCTGGCTGAGCTTGTGGCTGAGTTACTGCAGGGGCTGGCTGAGCTTGCGGCTGCTGGCCGACTTGTGGTGCTGGCGAACCTTGCTGCGCCGGGGTCGCCGGCGGAGTAGCTGGCGTTGCGGCAGTCGGTTGTGGTGCGCTAGCCGGATTGGCGGCAGCGCCTTGAATGTTAGGACTAATGTTCGTGTTTTGTTTAACTTGGCGCGCTGGGTTTTTGAGCAGTTCTTCAGCGGCTGCTTTACGTGCGGCGATTTCTGCCTCGGCCTTTTCTTTGGCTGCGGCCGTGACTTTATCGCCTAGCAATTCCGCATTCATGCGGGCGGCCATAGAATTAGGGTCGACTTTGTCGGAGGTAGCCAAATCACTCGAGAGTTCATCTTCGAGGTCGGATAAATAACCAGGTACGGCAACCTTAATTTGAACATCGACGCCAGGATCTTCAATTTCATCGATTGTTGGAATCTTTGTATCGGCTGTAATTTTTTCGATGCCCGCAGCTTTCTGGGTTGTTTCGTCGGTTTGGACGGCGGCTTCGGTCTGCTCGTGGCTCTGAGCTTGAGCTTGTTCTGCCTGTTGTGCTTGAGTCTGCGCTTGTTGCGCCTGTAATGCGGCTTGTACTGGGCTAGGCTCGGAATTTTGTTGCGCTGTTGGCTGTGACGCCTCAGTGGCTGGTGCCGTTTGGGCGACTGCCTGTTGGACATTTTGTGCTGACGCCTCGGTAGTCTTTGGCATAGCCTGCTGTACGACCTGTGCAGCATCTACCGGCACGGCGCGCGAAGCTTCATCGGCTGTCTGAACCTTCATTTCGAGCTTGGTATTTTTGGCGGTTTTAGTATTAATCGCCTGAAGTTGTGCCTCTTCGGCGTCCGGATCTTCGCCCAAGACTGCGGCCATGCGTTTTTGCATTTCGTCGCGACGCTGGTCGGCGTTTGGATCGTGAATTGGCTGAATAACGCGCTCGCTAGCACCCTTTTCTCGTTTTTCGGCAGCTTCACGTTCTTTTTGGGCTGCCGCTTCGGCAACTTGCGCATTTGGCAAAATACGATCAGCTGGCTTCAAGGTTGAGTTCTGCGTAGATAATTGCGAATACATCTGCTGGATAGCTTGCAGATTAGCCTGTTGAATCACCTGGTCAGCCGTAGGATTAGTTCCTGGCATTTGTAGACGGATTGCATTTTCTGCCAAAGCATTCTGGATTGCATTTGGCTGAGGTAATTGCACTGATGGTTGTGGCATCGGTGCAACCGTTTGCATATTAGTAGTAATTGGTTGCATTGCATTCCGTTGCATTATTGGCGCAGTTTGCATTACTGGCACGGTTTGCATTGCAATCATTTGTGGTGTTGGTGCCCCATTATAAAATGCCCCTGCTACTGGCTGTGCGTATGGCATAGCTTGGGCGACCGGCATAGTAGCAGGGGCTTGATTAAAATTTACGGGTTGATCTCCATTTTGCGGTGTCGCAAGTGGGCCCTGCGGTGCTTTTGGTGCGGCGGGTGCATCTTGGCTAGCAGGCTCAACTACGGTTGAATTTGTGCTAGCGACCGGTGTGCTGGATTGTTTTTCGGCCTGTTCCTTCTCGCTGACAGTCTTTGTCATCTCTAAGTTTGCTTGCGCATTGGCGTTCGGCGCATCTCCAAGTACTTCATGTACTGCATTGACGACATCCTCGATACCAACTTGTGATTTGACGAGGTATTTCTCTGCGCCAAGCGCTTCGCCGCGTTGTCGCTGCTCGTCACTAGACAAAGCCGTCATCATGATTACTTTAATATTCTTGGTTTCAGGCTGGGAGCGTAGAATGTCTAGCATGTCGAAACCGGAAATCTTTGGCATCATCACGTCTGCAATGATGAGATCCGGTTTTTCTTGCACCACAACGCTGAGCGCTTCCTCACCATCGCTCGCTAATGCGGTTGTGTAACCTTCAGCTGCCAACCTAATGTTGTATATATCTCGCAAAGACTTATCGTCTTCGACTAACATTATCTTGGTCATACTGCTTATGATTTTATATCAAAATCGCGCAAAAATCTATAAGCCCTTTTCTTGTTTCTCGACATTTTGGTTCATAAAGTTGCGCTGCTCGTACTCATTCTGCGAGATGCGTGGGAAGAGTATGATGAATTGCGAACCTTTGCCGACTTCGCTTTCCACCCAAATACGGCCATTCATTGCTTCAACGCGTTGTTTGACGAGATATAGTCCAAGACCGGTGCCGCCAATTTCGCGCGTATCGCGGTTGTCGACACGGTAGAATTTTTGGAAAACATGATTTAGTTCCTCGCGTGCGATACCGATGCCAGTGTCAGCGATTGTAATCTGTACATTATATTCGTCAGCACGCACGTTGACGGTTACCCAGCCAGCAGGGGTGTATTTAATAGCATTTTCAATAATATTATTTACGATTTCGCGCATAAAATCTGGGTCGATGCTAGCATAGATAACTTGATCGATACGCTTGCCGCCGCCAACTTGTTGATCGACGGAACCACTACCGAACTGGTAACCAAGCCCTTTTTTGGAAATATTTGGAATTTGCGCATCGGAAATTTGCTTAACGAGCCCCACAATCTCGACCGGCTCCAACTTTGGTGTGATTTGGCCATCGTCGAGCTTTGTTGTATCGAGTAGGTCTTGGAAGAGTCGCCCTAAATGCTGGGATGACTCATGGGCCTTCTCGAGATAGGACTTAGCCCGATCGTCGATTGTAGCGGTCTGCGGATTAAGCGCTAGACCCAAGTATCCCTCAATACTTGCCACCGGCGTGCGCATTTCATGGCTAGCAGTAGAGATGAATTCGCTACGCTCGTGCTCTTCGGCAATCTCCTTGGTAATGTCGCGAAAAGTAATCACGAAACTACTGCGGCCATTCTGTCCGGGTGAAGTTGGCGAAATCGTTAGCGAAACAGGTGTATTTTTCTTACTGTCTTTTGCGATTAAGTCCAGGTCACGCGTTTCGCTGTATTCGTTAGTCTTTAATGCTGTTGCGATTGGGTTACGGCTTAAGCTGATGCGGTTGCCGGTTTTGTCAAAAAAATCGAATACCGAATCGTAATTTAGATTTAGGATCTCATCGTAGCTTCGTCCGAGTAGCTGAGTAGCGGTTGGGTTGGCCAGGTGTACATTGCCTTCTGGGCCAATAAAAACAACACCCTCGTGAATAGATTGAAGGACTAACTCGTTCATGCTGACACGAGAAGCTTGGATGGCCGCGGCTGCCTGTGCTTCGGGGGTAGGTTCGCTGTTATTTTTTTCTTTTTTGCTCCAAAAACCCATAGCTACTTCAATTTTAGCACAAGCTCGATAGTGATTTTGTGTGAATTTTGGGGATGTTATATAATATAGCTTATGAATAAAGACGTCATTTATATTGAGGCAGAAGATGATATCACTGATATCCTCGCGAAAATCAAAAATGCCAAAAACAAAATCGTCGCACTTGTCCCGCCAAAAAAGGCCGGTGTTCTGCGTAGCGCCGTAAACTTTAAGTTAATTACGAAAACTGCTACCAAAGCCGAAAAGACTGTCGTATTAGTCAGTGGTGACGAATCATTGGTGCGCCTAGCAGGCGCAGCGAATATTCCGGTTGCGAAAAC
>CAMHIH010000062.1 GCA_946185175.1 uncultured Candidatus Saccharibacteria bacterium | reverse complement strand
TTGCTGGCGGTGCGCTTGCCGCCATCGCAGTAGTCGGCGCAGGCATCTATGTACTTAGTCGAAGCATCGGCGCAAGTCTCGAGGCGCTGTATGGGAATGATGAGTACGGCCTGGGGGCTGACGGCGACGACGAAGACGACTCAGGCAATGAAGTGCCTGGCCAACTCAGAATGGACATCTAATTGCGGGCTAATCATTGTCGCGTATCTACTAAGTAGGGTGAACGCTCCGGCATTGCGCCGGGGCGTTTTCCATATCTAAGCGCTACTTGAAAAAATACAAAAAACTGTCATAATAAAACATGCTGTTTGCAGAAAAGCAAATAGTGATCTTTATCGGAAGTAAAAGAGAGAGGATTTACCGATGATTTGTTATAATCATGGCATGAGTAAGTTAATTCTAATCACAAATCCAGGATCTGCCAGTCGCAAGTATGCGCTCTACGACGGTGATGAGCTAATGGCTCAGCTGCACTTCGAATACGAAGGCAAAAAAGTTGTTTGTACTATCAATGACGTCGATGACGGCAAAAAGAAAATCAAGCCAGCCATCGATAACCTCAACGATGCAATTGCTGTATTGCCGCAAATTTTGCGCGACGAGCAATACGTTACCGATCAGCACAAACTTGCTGCAGTAGTCGTGCGTATTGTTGCACCTGGTGATTATTTCACCGAAGACCATATTGTTGATGACGAGTATATGACCAACCTAAAGGAGGCCGAAAAGCGCAATCCTATCCATGTTCCAACTACGGCGAATGAAATTCGTGGCATCCGCAAAAACTTTGCCGGTGTCAAAATCATTTCCGTTTCCGATTCTGCCTTCCATTGGGAAAAGCCAGATACAATGAAATATTACAGCTTCGATATGAAGCTTGCTGATGAATTCGAAATTAAACGCTACGGCTATCATGGCCTTAGCTACGCTTTCATCTCTCGCTACATGAAAGAGCACGATATTCTGCCAGAAAAGCTCATTGTGATGCATCTGGGTTCCGGCTCGTCCGTTTCGGCTATTTTGAATGGTAAGGCTATGGATAACTCCATGGGCTATACGCCACTTGAAGGCGTTGCGATGTCGACCCGCGTTGGTACGATTGATGTTGCAGCTGCTTTAGCTATCAAGAAGGCACTCAAGATGAAGACCGACGAAGAATTCCTGCTTTATCTCAATAAGCAGTGCGGCCTACTTGGTCTTTCGGGTGTTTCCGATGACATGCGCGAAGTTATTCAAAAACGCGACGAAGGCGATCTTCGTGCTAGCTTGGCGCATTCTATTTTCGTCTATCGCATCCAGAGCTACATTGGCCAGATGGCGGCCGCGCTAGCTGGTGCTGATGCAATCGTCTTTGCTGGCACAATCGGTGAGCGTTCTGACGAAATTCGTCATTTCGTGACACAGAAGCTTGGCTATCTTGGTTTCCGCCTCGATGCCGAGAAGAATGCGAACTTAGAGTATACCGATCGTCATGCCATCATTTCCGCCGAGGGCAGCAAGCCGATTTACGTCATTCAGACCGATGAGACCGACGAAATGATTCATCGCGCTCAGAAGTTTATTGACTAAAATTCGATAGACTCTTTCTTGAAAAAGACCGGACATCCGCCCGGTCTTTTTGCTCTCATCTGTAAAATAATGATAAGCTAGATATATGGAGAGATTTTATGAATACTTTGCGCCTACGCATTACGATTTAAACTTGAGTATTACAAACCGCAAGACTAAAATTCACGGCCGCGTTGAAATAAGCGGCGAAGTTAAAGCGAAGACTATCAAATTGCATGCGGTCGATATCGAGATATCAGAATTGGTGATTGATGATAAAGTTACCGAATATGAGCAAAAAGACGGCGCCCTTATCATTAAGAATCAAGAGCTTGGCGAACACCGCATTGAAATAGAATTCACTTCTGAAATCAAAGAAAACATGGAAAGCGCATATTTATCAAAATATGTCGCCGATGGCGAAGAGCATTTAATTGTCGCCACGCAGTTCGAGTCGCACTACGCACGTCAGTGTTTCCCTTGCATTGATGAGCCATCCGCCAAGGCGACCTTTAGTTTAAAGATTGCCTCCATTCAAACCGATACAATTCTCTCCAATATGCCGCCAAAGTTTTCATTAACTCAAGACGGTCGCAAGACAGTAGAGTTCGAGGAAACTCCTCGTATGTCAACTTACTTGTTAGCTTTTGTGGTGGGCGATTTTGTAGCATATGAAACCGAGTCGAAACATGGCGTCAAAATTACGTCCTATGCTGGCATACATCAACCAGTCGAAGATTTAAAGCATTCGGCTAATTTTGCAGCAGAAGTACTCGATTTTTATGACGATTTATTTAAGACACCATTCCCGCTACCAAAGTTAGACCTGGTTGCACTACCAGACTTTGAGGCTGGCGCCATGGAAAACTGGGGGCTAACCACATATCGTGAAATCGCTATGTTGGCCAACGAAAAGTCCGCCATCGATCAGAAGTTGTATGTTGATTTGGTAATTGCACACGAATTGTCGCATATGTGGTTTGGCGATTTAGTCACAATGGCCTGGTGGGACGACTTATGGCTCAATGAGTCGTTCGCGAACATGATTGAGACGTATGCTGTTGATAAACTGCATCCAGAGCTTGATGCTTGGGATGATTTTTACACTTCAGCAGTCTTGTTGGCACTACGACGCGACTGCCTACCCGATGTGCAGCCGGTCAAGGTTGACGTGAAGAATGTCAATGAAATCGAAAACCTCTTCGATGGTGCAATTGTGTATAGTAAAGGTTCGCGTCTATTGCTGATGCTCATGCGCACGATGGGCGAAAAAGCCTTCTTTGCTGGTCTGGCGGATTATTTCAAGAAACACGCCTATAGCAACACGACGGCCGATGATTTGTGGGATGCGCTTACGCCGCACGCGGATTTTGATGTCAAAAAATTTATGACGCCTTGGCTAACTCAATCTGGCTATCCAGTCGTTACCGGCAAACAACAACAGCGTTTCTTGCTATCGATGAAAACCGACGACAGCAAATATCCAATTCGTGAGCTACGTGACGATTTGTCGGGCCACTACCTAATTAATCTAAGCGACGAAGAGTTAGTAGAGAAAATACAAAACTTCGCCTCGCTTAATAAAGAGCAGAAGCTACGCCTATTAATCGACCGGCGCTTGCTAGCTAAGACTAAGATGGTCAGTAGCGCATCGCTTCTGTCATTACTGCAAGAGTACAGCCAAGAGACTGATACGGTCATTTGGGAAGTTATTTCGGCTACAATCGGTGATTTGAAGATATTTTTCGAGAAAAATACGCCAGAAGAGCAGGAATTTAAGAGTTTTGTTAGTAAATTGGTAGATGGGAACTATAAGCGCCTTGGCGTCTCGGTAAGGGTAAACGAATCGGCCGACGATACGCGGTTGCGTCCAGTCATTCTATCGCTCAAGCGCTATGCTGGCGACGACGAATTCTTTGATAGAGTTGTCCGCACCTATCGCGACGTAGATATTAATAATATAAATACTAATTTGCGCTGGGTGGTTATGGCAGTGCTCTGCAATCGCAACAGTGAATTAGCGGCTACTTATTTCGACACTTATAAGACCTCATCCGATGTGGCCCTCAAGAGTGATATTATGGATGCTATTACGCTTACGAAAGATCGCGATTTGTGCGGTGAATATCTAAAATCTATTCAGAGTGGGGCAATTCGGCCGCAAGATCGCCTCTTCTTCTTTGTGCGTTTGGTACGCAATCGCTATCTTCACGATGACACGCTGGCTTGGTTTTATGCTAACTGGGATTGGCTTAAGGACGTCGAAGGAAATAAGACGGCGCCCGACTACCCACGTTATATTGCAGGAGCAATTATTCGCCCAGGCGACGCGCAGCAATATAAAGAATTCTTTAAGCAATATATAAAAGATGCCGCTTTTGGCCGTAATATAACAATCGCCTTTTCGGAAATTGATGCCACTCTGCGCCTAATCGAAGAAGATCGTGCGGCGGTATTTGAGGCTCTAGCGAAGCTAAAATAAGTATTTTTACCCGTAAAGAGCCCCAAAAACCCTCAAAAAGTCCAAAAAATTAAAAAATCTTCAAAAAAACCCTTGCGTCGGATGAGAATTTGATATACAATCAGAACAGTTTCTGAGCAAGTTCGCTTGATTATTTATGAACCTCTGCCCAAGTTAGATAAATGCGAGGAAAAAGTCTAACTATTTTCTTCGGCTTTGGAAATTTATCATTTAACAATTTGATGACAACATAGGAAATTTAATTGGCGGTATCGAATTTTTAATTCATACCAAACAGTAATTGAGTATCAATTACTAGTTAAGTCAATGCATAAAAAGGTACATAAGGGCACTGATAGTGGA
>CAMHIH010000061.1 GCA_946185175.1 uncultured Candidatus Saccharibacteria bacterium | reverse complement strand
CTGTATCGGTAAAAAAGAATTTCGACATACTAAGTTCTTTAGGAGAATAGGATTAATCGTCTTACTTCTCTGCACTATGGCTCGGCCGGCGACATATGATGTGACCCCTACGCGCGTGGTTTACAACAATCTCGACGTCTACTTTGTCGTTGATATGTCGGGAAGCATGTCGGCAAAAGATTGTAACGGCGGCAGCACGATGAGATACAAGATGGCTATTGATGATATCTTGGAGATTAGCAAGCGCTTCAATGGGTCCAGCTTCTCCATAATCGCAAGCGATTATTCGACCTACACCGCACTGCCGTTAACGTCCGACTACAATATGCTAGTTACCGCAGTAAATTCATTGTCGCCGAAGAACTCGTCACTTAGCGCCGACTCGAATATCAATGATGCACTCAAGCAAGCCGCCAACCATATCGTGCGCAGCCAAAACCAAAGCACTACAAAGCGAGGTGTTGTGCTATTTTATCTCGGCGACGGCGAAGATAACGCAAACGATTCAATAGTAATACCAGAAGAGCTAAAACCGGTAGCCCTAACTGGCTTAGTATTGGGATATGGCACGGAGTCTGGCGCTCAGCTATATAAGATTAATTCATCGGGGCAGATTACGAATGACGAAATTAAGGACGAATATGATAGGAATATAGTTTCGAGGCTCAATAAAACGAATATTGCAAAAATCGGAGATGAGTTGGGACTCAAATACAGTTACCGCAATAATGGGACGGTCGACGTAAAACTACTAGACGGCATCGATCAAGGCCTCCAGGAGTATATAATGGAGGATAGAGATAATTATAAAGAGTATTACTGGATTTCAGCGCTCGGCTTTGTCGCTTTGCTACTATGGGAGTTTGCCTATATATTGAATAAGATTCTACTAGAGAGGAAACCGATGAAATGATAAATCTAGATCCCGCCATTATAGATCAAGAAAAAGTCCGCAAAACAAGACGAAAACAGCTATTTAAGTTCGCCCTTATTCCCCTATCGCTGCTAATTATACTGTCCGCCGTCTTTTTGCGACCTGGCATCTATAATATTCTAATGTCTTTTTCGTACAATAATAAAAACTATAGTTCGTCCGCGTCTCTCTCCAGGAGCCAAAGCGTAGCGAATCCATTTGAAGTTTATTTACCACATTACAATGAAGGCGTATCGAATCTACATCTACAAAAGTACTCTGATGCCGAGGCTAACTTCGAGAAGTCCGCAAACCTTAATCCGCCAGACGAGATGATTTGTAAAATAAACGTCAACTTATCATATAGCATAGAAAAACAGGCGGACGCTTTAACTGTTCAAGAAGAGTATCTCGAGGCCATTACGAGATATAATATCGCAATGTCAAAACTCTACAATGACGGCTGCCTTTCGGACGGCCTCGATTCAAAGGATGCCAATGCGGAAGATGCTCGCGATAGAATCGAGCAAAAGATCGCCGAGGCCAACAGGGCGATGAATGGAACAGAAGGTAATGACGACAGCAATCAATCAACCGGAAACGCCCCGAGCATGGACGACATAAAAGAGGTTATCGATAATAGCCTTAATGACTCAAATGATTTGCGCGAAATGCGCGACAAAACTGGCAAGAACGGGAACGGAAGCACTCCCCCAACCGCCCCAGCAGAGAATAGTTATCATTGGTAGAAAGCTATCTACTCCTATCTAGTTCCGCTTGAACCGCTTCGCGGATAATCTGGCATGCCTCAGTGACGTTTTTGGCATCATTCAACTTGCCCAACGAGATGCGCAATGATCCAGCTATTTCTTCATCATTCAAACCGATTGCGCGCAAAGTCGGCGATTTAATCCCCTTGCTAGCCGCGCAGGCTGCACCCGTCGATAGATACACTTCTTTATCTTCGAGAGCAAAGATTAACCGCTCGGCATCTAAGCCCGGTAGCGAAATGGCCAGAATATTTGGCAACTGAGTTTTTGGGTTGCCGATGAATTTAATATTTGGCAAATCCGCAAGATTTTGTACCAGAATGCGCTTGAGCTCCTGGAGCCTTTTGCGCTCCGAGTAGATATGTTTTTCCGCTTCGGTAAGTGCGGCAGCAAAGCCAATTACGCCCGGAACATTCTCCGTGCCACTTCTTAGCCCCATTTCCTGGCCGCCGCCGACAGTTAGCGGCTTTAATCGAACGCTATGCCCAACATACAGTGCACCGACACCCTTCGGACCATAAACTTTCGCAGCATTAATAGTCAACAAATCCACGCCCAAACGGCCAACTTTTACCTCCATTAATCCTGGCCCCTGCGAAGCATCACAGTGTAGATATAACGGAGTGGATTCCCCCGCCAAAGCACGCCGTTGGCGCTCTGCCACAATGATACGCGCTAAATCCGAGATTGGCTGGACCGTCCCAGTTTCGCTACTAACCAAACAGACCGAAACAAATTGCGTCTTATCCGTCAGCTTACGGCGAAAATCCTCTAAATCCACTCGGCCATTCTGATCAACGTCAATTGTTTGATATTTGCTTGCCCGCTTGGCATTTTCAAGAACCGCCGCATGCTCAACTGCGGATATTAGAACTTCTACTCCATCGTCAACAACGGAAAAGGCAAGATTAATCGACTCGGTCGCGCCCGACGTCATAACTAAATCTGCCCCTTTCGCGCCAATAACGTGTGCGATTTCATCTTTAGCGCGCTCGTATTCACGCCTGATTTCGACGGACGGCAAATACGCCGCGGATGGATTAAAAAATTTCTCAGAAAAATATGGCTTCATAGCCTGAAGTGCTTTTGGCGATACTGGCGTCGCCGCCGCGTGGTCTAAATAAATCATTAATTATGATATTACAACAACTTCTGTCATAAATGCAACTGCTTATGCTTGCCGCACTTCTTTGCGCGACAGCGCCATTCGCACGAACGGAATGATTGCCAAAGATGTTATTATTGCAAAAACCATAATATATTGCTCGAGCCCCATCTGCACCATCAATAATAGTGCGACCAATGTTACTACACGGCCAATTGTCAATGCAACTTCACTCATTGATTCAACTTCGATGCGCAACGAATCGTCGCGTAGATGTTGCTTCATAATGTCCTGTAGGCGCTTAACAGCAATCACTTGATTATAAAATGTTTCAAGAACACATTGCGTATAAACGTAAAATACAATTGCCGCTATGGTACTACCCGGGAATAAAAAGCATACCACTGGCAATAGAATAATCGGCGTGCATAGCGCAACCAATATGGTCATCTGTGAGCCTTTTCGCTTGGCAACTCTACGATATAGTAACAGCAAAATAATCGACAAAAGTGAGCCAATAGCAGTAAAAATACCTAGATCCAGGCTGGAATCTACATTCTGATATAGATGAATCGAAACAATAATTATATATGCCGAGCCAGTCAACAACACGCCTCGTAAGACTTGAATCCACATGATTTTCTGCAACGAATGATTATTGGATACTTTTTCGAAAGCTGCAGCAAAATTAACTTTTTGACTAGGCAAATGATGAGTTGGACGGAATAAAATGGACAATAGCAGCTGAAAAGCCGAGATGGCTAAAATTACAATACTAGTTAGCTCGTAGCTAGTTTTAACGATAGATATACCGAGGATTACTGGCATTATGATCTTTATAACTTCAACAATAAGTTGCCCCACCGTCTTAAAACGCAAACGACGTTCGTTACTAACCTCATTAACATCAAAATACATTTTCGGCCGCCAATATAACATCGATTCAAAAGCGGATAATACTGCTATGACGAATGGAAAATAATCCGCCGTCGGATTAAGCAAAATAACTGCCAGCATCTGCGAAATAGAGAATACCGCACTAATACGCCAGGCTGCCAACGTATGACGCTTCGTTACCCACAGAAAGAGAACCGCGAAGGCCCCCATACAAACATAGCGCACAATGTTATAGACCAAATACGACGTAGGCGACTGACTTAGTGAGACCCCCATCATGAAGGCCATCAAAAAAATCCCCATAAATGCAGCTCGACTATGTACTAAAACGTCAACCGCAATCAGGACATTCTCATTTGTACGAAGCCCACGCCGAAAAGACATAAGAATATTATAGATGATAGATGTTGGTTTTGACTAGCTTGAGATAAGCCTTGGTAGCATCGACAAAATGCTGCAGTTCGACACCGGTAACTTTTTCATAATCCTTCGTGCCAACACGCTTATACACGCCATTTTCGCGCACTTCATAGCGGATAATTAGGCCATCTTCATACCATAACCAGACATTTTGCTGAAGACAGAAAAATTCGCGGATGTGGCCAGGCTTCACGTCACCAAAAAGCGTACGCCCGAGGGCGGATTCTGCATTAATTAAATCACGCTCAACCGCCTTGCGACGCTCGTTTACATT
>CAMHIH010000060.1 GCA_946185175.1 uncultured Candidatus Saccharibacteria bacterium | reverse complement strand
GCATCCCAGGATGCCGCCCAGGAATGTCCAGACTATGAGAGTCTTGGCGCGGCTTTAACGGTGCCCGGAATTGGTGCTGCCTTAGCCGGCTCGAAGGCAAAGAAAATTTACATTTGTAATTTAATGAATCAGGCAAAGCATACGGACGGCTTTACGGTAACGGATTACGCGGACGAATTGGAACGCTTGGCCGGCGTGAACTTTATCGATGAAGTGATTTATAATACTCAAATTCCGAGCGACGCACTACTAGGACGTTATGCGCTTGAGGGTGAGCGACCGGTTGAAATGCCAAAGGAAAACGAAGCGCGACATTATCGAATGCGCGGCGTTGACTTGTTGTCGCGCATTATGTGGAAGAATAACTCTTCGAGTGACCAGCTGGCGGCGCAGCGTGCTTTGATTCGTCATGATAGTGGGCGTCTGGCGCAATATATCATAGGCGGATTTGAAGCTCGACCAGATGAGGTGTATCAAGTGCAAACACTTTATGTTATCGATATGGATCGTACGTTGATTAAGACGAGTCTGTTATTTGATTGTCTCTGCGAGTCGGCCAACAAATTTCAAGACCATTTAGGTGATGAATTAAGGCGCGATTATCAAAATTACCTGATGGCGCGTGATACAGATTTTCAGGACTTAGATTTCGCAAGCGATAACCATTACGTAAAGATGCGTCTGGCCGGTAAAAACGCCACCTTCGACCCGACAAGTGCCTTAAATCGCATTTTATCAAAGCGTTTGAGTAGTGCAACTTCGCAGGATGTGTATTCGTCAATGGCGGAACAATTGCAGGAGGATGATAAATACGAAGAGTTCTTGTTGCCGGGGGCAGAAAAAATATTGCGTTTCGTGAACGAAAAGGCTGATGCGGAAATGGCGATTCTGACTTATGGCGAGCATGCTTTTCAGGATGCGAAGTTTGCCGCAGTACTTGCTCCGCTCTTTCGGAAAATGCAGATTCGGCCACGTTATTTAGCAACGCCAGATCGCCACAAGGCGAATTGGTTCATGCAGCACACGGTGCGTGGCGGTTTTAAAATCGATGGCCTATACGGCTTAGAGGACGTGCAATCTGCCGAAGTGGTACAAATTGGCGATGAACGCGACGATATTATTGGCTTTGAAAAAATGAAGAATTATCGTGCATATTGTATTAAGTCGCCGATTGATCAGTCGAAGCGTAAATGGCCAACCGAAGAAGAGCTGGCGCGGAATCACTGCCGCTTGTTTACGAATTTTGACGACATAATCAAAGCCGAGAATGAATAAAAAATATCCGGTTTTGCCGGATATTTTTTGATTTATTTTGCGAGGCGGTAGTTGTCTTTGCCGACCTTTGCAAACAGACTTTTATTTTGAAGATTCAATAGAACGGTAGTTTCTTTCACTTTACGTTCTTTGAGAACTTGTTTAACAATCTCTTTGCGGGAAAGTCCGTCGTCGCCAGCCTTCCTTAGGATTTTAGTAATGATGTCACTAACGGTGCCCTTCTCGTACCCCCAGTTGCTCAATGCGTAAATGCCACGACCAATCAAGACAAAACGTGAATCTTTAATGAGTTCATTGTGGATTGCCTGAACTGTGACGTTCTTGCGGCGAAAATCCGAGGAGCTAATGGCTTTAGCGATATCGGAAAAATGCATTGGCTCGTGCTTCTCTTCTAGAACGACATAGATTTTGTCGCGGATATTCTTCGGGTTGACGGTTGGCCATTTAGTAAGACCCCATTGTGAATTGAGGGTTGAAAGATTTTTACTAAGTAAAGCAATTGCTTCGATGTGGCTTGGATGCTCGTAGTCGAGCTTAGCGTCTAGCTCTTCAATGTTCATTGGAGCTTTATTTGATTTGATTAACGAGACGATTTCGTCGATGCGGCCGCGAATGGTTTTTTCGTCGCCATATTCAGCGATACCAACTGCGCCATAGTATTTGTCGTTTTCGGCTACGATGGTAAGAGCTGGAGAGATTTCTCCCAAGAAGTTGAAGTTGGCTTTGTCGATAGCATTCGGTTCGTGGCCGAGAATCTTTTTGGCGAGATTATTAGTACGTGCGATACGACCCATTTCAGTAAGGTTGCGAATGATGATTTTTTCGGCTGGGGCGAGATCGGTGATTTTGCCTTCTTCGGCTGCGATTCTGAGACGGATAAGAATCGCCTTTTCGAGTTGGCGAACACGTTCCCGTGTGATTGATAACATTTCACCGATTTGTTCAAGTGTTTCTTTATTTCCGTTGAGACCAAAGCGTCGAGAAATGATTTCTCTTTCACGTTCTTGTTCGATAATATTTAGGCTACTTGAAATTGCTTTGGTAATTGTTTCCGCATTATTCATGCTGCTGTCGTCCTTACTTCTCCGTCTGCTTAGATTTGCTATCTTAATTTTCTATATATTAACATGATAATAGTGGTGTGTCAACACCAAGTTTTTCATGTCATCTATGACTATTTTATCATAATTTTGACATGTACAATAATCTTTTGCCTAAGACTTTAATAATATGTGTTTTGTGGCATAGTTTTTATGCTTATTTAATAAGCAATACAACGTTCCCAGAACTCCGTCGTCTCTGCATTTACGGTTAGAAAATTATTATCTATTTGTTGGGCGATTGACTTAGCCTTTTCGTTTAATGGGTAGCCATTGGTGTAATAGGCAGGACAAGTGGCTCGCGTCATCATATCGGAAAAGATTGTGGCGCGGTCTTCCATGAAGTTGGTTTTGCCGTAGCTACTCATGAAATATGAAGTCGCCGCATTGTTGCCAGTGTAGACATAATTATTGTTATTAGTGTCGCCGTAGCTATATCCGGCGGGATTTAGTGCGTTCATATTTGCTTCGGCCGATGGGTCGTGTTTGGCGATTTTCATATAGCCATCAATATAATGCATCAATTCATGATGCATGGTATCGGCGAAATAACGACCGTCGTCGCTCTGTAGCATGATGGTAACGTAGCCATTGCTCCAGGTCTCGGTTAGACCGGAGATGCGGCCACCGATAGTTTTTACAATGTAAATATTTAATGTCATGCCAGCATTAACCATTTCTTGAAAGAAGCCGTCTGGATACATTGACATGATAGAATCGATGACTAAGAGATATTGATGTATTGTGTTTTCGTCGTAAAGCTTGACTGGTACGTATCCTGGAATTGGGGCGTAGTTGCCGTTTTCGTCGCCGTACTTAATTGTGAGTTTGAATTTGTTCTGGATTAGTTGTCGATAAATGTCGTTGATCTCGGCTTGGGTTGGTTCGTGGTTCGGCTCGGTTGGTGTAGTTGGTGTGGTCGGTGTGGTAGGTGTGGTAGGAGTGGTGGGAGTAGTTGGTGTAGTTGGTGTAGTTGGTGTGGTCGGTGTAGTTGGTGTGGTAGGTGTAGTTGGTGGCGTCACAGGTGTGCTGGGGGTTTCGGGTGTGCTGGGGGTTTCCGGTGTGGCTGGTTCGCTGGTGTTATCTGGGTCGGTCGGTTCGGTGTGCGGTTCGGTTTCGTCGTCTGGTCCTGGCTTTGCGTTGCCGCCGATTTCGTCATCATGGTCAACAATAATCTCTGGAATGCCTGGCAGAATGCTAAACTCTGGATCAAGTTTAAGGGCGATATAGCCGGAACCAAAAACTATTATTGCTACGCAAAAGATAATTGCGGCAATCAGAATTTTGCGTTGTCGCAGGAATTTCTGATAGTCACTCATAATAAGCTATAGCTTAATTATAGATGAAATCAGGCCTTTTTGCTACTTTTCTTTGTGCTATTCTTGCGTTTGGCTGGACGGCGCGTTTTCTTAGGCTTATTAGCGAGATATTCTTCGGCCTGCTCTTTTGTGACGGTCTTTGGGTCGATGTCTTTTGGAATACGAACGAAATTGCGGCGGCCTGGACCTTTTACGTATGGACCATAGGCACCTTCAATTATTTGGATTTCGCCCCAATCGGCAATATAGGAATCGCGTTTTTTAATATAAAGCGGTTCGGCCTCTTCGAGTGTGATAGTATATGGGTCGAATTCTTTTCCTAGTGGGATATTATACTTGCCGCCTTTTAGATATGGGCCAAATGGGCCGGATGCGGCGATTATTTCGGCGCCGTCTTTGGCGGTGCCAAGCGTGCGTGGGAGCTGTGGCAAGGCGAGCTGCTTGAGGGCTTGTTCGAGCGTGACAGTTTTCACGCTTTTGCGTTTTGGTAATGGCGCGAAAACTGGTTTTTCGCCGGATGATTTTTCATTATCGCCGAGCTGAATAAAGCCACCGTTCTTGCCAACCTTGGCATAGATGGCTTTGCCGGTTTCCGGATCATGACCGAGTAGGCGAGCATTATTGTAACGTTCGATGCCTTCAGCGGCGAGTACGCTGTCATTGAATGGGCCATAGAAATCGCGTAACATTTTGACGCGTTCGAGTTTGTGCTCTGCGATTAGGTCGAGGTCTTTTTCGATGTTGGCAGTAAACTTGTAATCGACGATATTCT
>CAMHIH010000059.1 GCA_946185175.1 uncultured Candidatus Saccharibacteria bacterium | reverse complement strand
GGCGAAGTCGCAATACGAAGGTCGATGACATTGCCATTCACATTCACGGCGAACTGACCGTCCTGCGGAATACGGTGTTCATCAATCTTCAATTTCGCCATAATCTTAATACGCGAAATCAAGGCTGGCTCAATCGACTTCGGCAACTCCATTGTCTTACGTAACACACCATCAATACGGCAACGAATAATCAGAGAATGCTCCAATGGCTCAATATGAATATCAGACGCCTTAGACTTAGCCGCATAGTCCAAAATCGACATAAGAGCTTTTGCGATTGGCGAATCTTGCGTAATTGTAATAACTTCCGCATTTTCGCTCGCCGCCTGCTCTTCTTTTTCCGCAACTTTATTAACGTCTTTCAAATCGGCCACGTATTGCGACATAGCGTTATCAATGCCAGCCTCAGAAGTCATTACGCCATGAATCGGCATACTCACCAATGTAGAAATGTAGTCCATTCTCTGGACGTTCGACGTATCAATCATCGCCACATACAACTGACCATCTCTTTCGCCAAGTGGCACAATTCGCGCCCGTTCCGCAACATCTTGCGGAACTTTCAATAATTTTTGACGATCAAAACGAATATTACGCAAATCGGCATACTTAATATTTAGAACAACCGCTGTAGCATGCTGAATCCGATCATCGTCGGCTATATTTTTAGCTTTTAGGACAGACAAAATAGGCTGCCCGGACTTGCGCACCTCATTATATGCGTTTTGTACCAGGCCGCTATCAACTAAACCATCATCAATCAGCAAGTCGACAATTTTGTCTTCCAGCTCTTTATTCAGCAGCATTCGCCTATTCCTATGTTTATTTTATTAGTTTTCTGGATTATCAGGATTCTCCGGATTCTTGGTTTTATCGGTTTCGTCCTTCTTTGGACAATTACCATTTTCGTCTTTTTCGTTATCTTCGCAATATTCAATTTCTTTTTCTACGCAACGAAATGCCTCATCATCCCATTCTTCACCTGGAGGACAATCACCAGTCTTAGTCTCAACCGTAGGGTTAATCGAATACGGATTAAATACTTCCTTACTTGGCTGCACAATCGAGCTAGAAATCTCCTCGGCATAGTCAATCTTCACATACTCTTCACTCGGATCCCCTAAAATCAAATTGCCTAACCAATATGAAATTAACACCGAGAAGAAAGCTACAAAGATTGCTAAAGCAATATCGCTAGTCTTCATTACTGTACCTCCGTACTAGCCGCAGTATTCTGCGTACCGTTAGTTAAAGTATCGCCCGGACAACTTTCATTCTTTGGATCCGCACATAATGTCTCGGTATGTAATTCAACATTCACTTTATCGGAATAATAGGTTGCATAAGTTCCTGAAAACTCAATCGTAGCTTTACCAGGTTGCGTTTCATCATTTTCGTCTTTCTCTTCACCGAAGCGAATCATGGCAGACTGTAAATCGTAGTTACGTACCGACGACTCAATCGTATCAAGCGCATTTCTTACATTTGACGAATAATCCTGCAATGAGAGACCGACGCCAATCGTATGGAAAGTATCGGTAAAGATTTCCGTAGCTTCAGATTCAGCAATGCCGCTAAATGATACACCATTACCGCCATTCGACACATAGAGGAGCTTCGTCATACTACCGAGCGCGGCCGTAATGTTCTTTTCCGAAGTCGGAATAGTATCTGGAATCACACGTAACGCTGAGCATGTTCGGAATTTTGAGACGTTATCAGGTGTAATTTTCTCATTCACGTCAAAGTCCATACAAGTTTTACGGTCTGGGGTTTTCGTTGCAACTGATTCAAGGTTTTCGTTATCGCCCAAAGCTCGTACGCCTTCAGCTACAGAATTCAAATTAGCCTGAACATTCTCATACGTCTTTGCCGCATCAGTAATATGGCTCACCCATTTTCCTTGATAAGAAATTGTCTTCACGAAATATATTACACCAACGATTGTGATGCCAAGTATCAATGAAGCACCACAAACTGCCCCGAGCATTATCGATTGAGCTTTATCGATCTTTGCCCTTTTACCAATTGCTACACCTTTTGTTTTACTATTCGTTGCCATATTATTACTTGACCTCTCCCTCAGGTATTAGCTCTTCGCTGAACATATCACGCACCTGAATATAGCTATCCGTTACGTTCTGACGCGTAGAGTTCTTTACCTGCATATGTGTGTTTTTTGCCAAGAAAATCTCGCGTGACAGCGGCACATTAGCTTCGAACGACATGCGAAGAACACCATCTGAATCACGTCCAGCACCCTGGCTACCCATTACTAAATCACTTGCCAAAACTGGGCAAACATCGTGCGTAGCGGTCTCGTCGACTTCGCCATTATTATATTGCAAACAGGCACTCTGGAAATAATAGCCCTTCTTAGTCTCACTAATACCACCATATGGCGTGCTCTCTTTGGTACTATATTTCTTTGCTAAGATATCTTGGACTTTCTCGTCTTTACCATTCAGATAATATTCACGAATGTCTGATTCCTTCTTAAATGACCGGCGAATCCAAATATTCTCGACCTTATAATACACATCGTTGTCCTGATAAATGTATTCGTTTGGCTTCAAGTTTGCCGTAGTTTCCTCGAGAATAGCATCAACATCTACCGCATTATTTTCTTCTTCAGATTCATCATCTTCGGATTTCTTATCGTCTTTGCCCTTTTCGTCTTTAGGTCTATTATCAACGAGTACATTATCTTCACAATAAGGCATACCCTTATGATAAACACCGAAAACATAATCTTCGACTGTATACTCATCGATGCAGAACGATGGAATCACGGTAAAGCCATTTTCGTCTTTCTCGTCATCATCGCCACCTTCGCGCATGTAGCTACCATAGTCGTAATAGCTTAAAGCCAAACCTTTCTGGAAGTTCTCTACCGCACGGAAGTGAATCTGGTTATTTGACCAGGCCGAAGCATTAAAGTAAATCGACCAACCAAGCAAATCAACGTTTAGCTCAGACAGAGTCACTTGATCCTCTTCGTCATTTGGCAAAATCACATCCAATACACCAAAGATACGAGAAAGTTTTACCTTCTCATCATTCAATGTACCAACATTCTCCATCTGCTTTTGAATTGTCAAGAAATCTTCTGAGTTTTCAAAATTCAAGATAGCAGTGCCATACTTGCCACAATCGCCTGTCCCCTGATAGCGACATTCGATTTCTTTTTCAGTGTTGCTGATTTTAATTTTTTGGCCACTCGAAATGCCGAATAACACCATTAATACAGCAATACAGGCAACACCAACCGCAAAACAAATCAAAATGATAAGGTTGCGTAATTTTTGTTTCTTTAACAGTTCCCCTTTTACATCTGGAACAAGACTAATTTCGTACATATTATCTACTATTTGTCCTTTCCGCTAATCCGATTGCCACCGCGAATTCGGCCGCAACCTGCGACAAAGCCTGTTGTTGTTGCGGTGTCACCTGCACCATTTGCCATGGATTACCCTGAACCGTCGAAATACCAGTCTTCGCTTCAATGTATTCCGCCATAAATGGAATAATTCCCGCAAAACCAGATAGAATTACGCCACCGACTTTTACATTCGGGTATTTGTTCTGGAAGAAGCGAATAGACTTCGATAGCTCTGAAGCAAAATTCTCCAAAGTCTGATCTAGCGCCTTGAAGACTTGGCCATCAAGCTTATCTTGCGCCAAACCGAACTTCAAGATAAACTGACGTGCTTGGCTCTCTTTTACATTTAATGAGTTAGCTACTGTACGTACCAACACAGAAAGACCGCCTGGAAGCATACGTACGAGACGAGGTGCTCCATACACAACAGAAAGGTCGGTAGCATCCTCACCGTAATCAATAATAAGACGTGCGTCATTAAGGCCATTTGGCGTTAAAGCGCGAGACATTGCAATAGGATCTGGTTCTTGTGCGACAAGATTGAAGCCGTAGTTTTCCACGCCTTCCATTCGCTCTTCCGCATAATTAATCGAGGTACAAGACAATAACACCTCAGTTAAGTTCGGGTCATTCGGGCTCGGACCCAAAATTACATAGTCGACTTTTGCGTCCTCAATCGGCATCGGAATGTACTGATCTTCATGATAGCGCACTACCTTTTCCATCGACTTCTTATCCTGGGTTGGCACCTCAATAATCGTCGTAAACGTTTTATTAGATGGCAAACCTAGGGCAATATTTTTAGTTTTTATACCTGCTTGTTCTGCGGCGCTTGCAATCGTTTCGCCGAGACGACGTTTGCCGGTGTCGCTACTATCCTGCAAGATAGAGCGGCTCACTGGCACATACGCAAAGCGCTGCAAAGACCAGCCATGCTGTGCATTGCCAGATAATTGAACCATACGTAACGCGTCCGTCCCGATGTCTAACGAGAAGAAGTCGCCCACACCATATCCTAGACTCATACAATTATATTAGCATAAGCGTCAAGATTCGTGCAATAAAAAGTCGCGATTTTTAGACGTTGAATTTAAACTCTACCACGTCACCATCGCGCATGACGTAGTCTTTCCCTTCCGTGCGCATTAAGCCAG
>CAMHIH010000058.1 GCA_946185175.1 uncultured Candidatus Saccharibacteria bacterium | reverse complement strand
CAGATAGATTGAATCCGTTCCTATTTAGACATTAATCTCAGATTATTTTGATGGGAGGTGTAACGGCATGTAACGCCTTGTAGCGGCTCGGAATTTTTTGCATCATTTTCCCCCGGGCCACTGCATTTGCACCATTTGTTCTAATCTGTGGTCAAGGGGCATGATTTTAAAAGCCGTCAGGGCTTTTTTTATGCTAAAAAATCCGATGCTATAATATGAACATGGGCGAGAAAAATGCAGAAATGAAGCGTCAGCAGATTCGTAAGGGCAATCTGGCTGGCAAAACTTTAGTATTGGTAGGCGTAATTGTCACGACAGTATTGGTCTTTATTGGCGCAAGGAACTACATCGAAGCGAGTCGTTGTTTCGCATCGAACACCAATGCCGAATCATTGGGCGTCGACCTTGCTGCCGAAACTAAGAGTCTGCGCGATCGTCAAGCTGTGCTAGTCAACAAAGGCGTCATTGACGAAAAAGATAGCAGTGATAAAGAGGGGTATGAGTTATATCTAATCAACAAAGCACTAGATACTAGTTACAACAACTGCGCGTCTACGGAATTCCTAGAAAGCGAGGTTGTTGGTCGATACTGCGATTTAAGAACGGAATTAGCCGCGGTCCCTCAATACACGAAAGATGCCGTCCGTCAAAGAACCGTACCGTATTTCATCGGCGCATTTATGATTCTCGTTGTATTTCTAGGTGGCGGCATTCGTTTAATAAAAGATGCAAGAATGTTCCGCGAAAAGCTTGATCAGTCTGAAGCGGACGAACAATAAAAAAATACCCCCGCTCGGGGGTATTTTTTAGCGGTAAGCCAATTGCTCGCAGGCCAGGCGGATGATTTCGCCCCAGCCGTTCGCGACATGAGGTGTATTGCATATTTCTTCAAGCGACATGTCGTAGCGCATTGCTAAAGCAAGTTCTTGAATAACTACACTGGCATGTGGCGCAATTAAGGTTGCGCCAATCAACTTGTTGTTTTTGTCGCAAATCAGCTTAATGAAACCCATTCGGCAATCTGTTGTATTGGACTTTTGCACTGCATTAAGCGGTAGGGTAATCTTGGCAATCTTTTTATCGTTCTTAATGCAATCATCTTCAGTTTTGCCGATACAGGCAACCTCTGGATGGACATTCGTGATACGGATTAGGCCAGTATAATCGACGACGGATTTACTGCGTTGAATAATGTGCGTCGCCGCAATACGTGCTTCAAGTAGAGCCTTTTCGGTCGAACTGTGCCCACCCACAACATCGCCAGCCGCATAAATATGCTTAATATTGGTGCGCATCGTGTGATCGGTCTTGATGCCGTTGCGGTCAAATTTAACGCCGGTATTTTCGAGACCTAAGTCGACATTCGGCGCGCTACCAGTGCAGAATAGCACTTCGCCCACTTTGATGGACTTTTCTTGACCGCCACGCATGAAAATCACGCGCTTTTCATTGCCGTCTTGCTCGACAGCAATCACGCGCGACTGGGTCAAGACGCGAATCTTGTTCTTATTGAAGAGTAAATCGAGTACTTGGCCCACTTCCTCGTCTTCGCGCGGTAATAAACGGCCGGCAATTTCAGCAATAACGGTTTCGACGCCAAGTGTGGCATAATATTGGGCTAATTCGCAGCCCGTTGAGCCACCACCAACGATAAAGATACTTTTCGGCAAACGCGCTACATCGCAAGCATTCTCCGGTAATAAGTAGCTGACATTTTCTGGGATTTTAATACCAGTGTCTAAGATAGAAGCACCCGTTGCAATCAAGAATTTCTTGGCGGAATAGGTCTTGTCACCCACGGAAATTTCTTTTTTGGAAATAAAGCGAGCGCGTCCATGAAGGCACACAATTCCGGCTTCTTCGTATGGCTTTTTGCTGTTTGCGCCAGCGCGACGCATCGCAATTTTCTTCCAGTTATTAAGGCTTGGATAGTTGTAGCGCAAATTTGTGCTAGAAATGCCGTATTTCGCGCCCTCAATCGCCTTTTGCATTACTTGTGTTGCATGGAAGAGAGCTCCCTGCGGTATATTGGTATAGTTCAGGCAAGATCCACCCCACTTATCAGCCTCAACTAAAGCGACCTTTTTGCCTGCTTTCGCCGCCATTAAGGCTGCCTCACTCCCGGCGTCGCCACTTCCGATCACGATGAGGTCATAATCAACGCGTTTCATCTTATATTATTTTATCATGGTTATGGTAAGCAAAGGCGATATCTGGGCTAATTTGTTCGAGTTGCTTGCAGATAAATACTCGCAAATCCTCCTCGGTAACGATATCTTTATCGCTAATCCATTCATCGGTAGCTTTGGTTACGCGGTCGGCAACCTGTTCGCCCCATCCCTCTGGTAGACGCAGGCTTTTGGCGTGGCGCAAAATACTTTGCCTGATACCATCGCTTGAATATTCGTATGTAATCTTTTTTGCCATTAATATACCCAGAATGCTAGCATGAAGGCGCTCAGCACAATAAAGCTCGTACAGGAAATAAAGCGAGTAAACATCTTATTTTTGATGCGCCATTTCTGGACATCAACCACGTTATTGCCGGTGCGAATATAGAATTTCAATGTCATCATTGGCAAAGCAACAATAGTAAGATAAAACACAATTGCCGCTATCTGTAGATGCGCGCTCGTAGACAAAATACAATTAGCGACCACGAAGAAGATGGCGATGCTCATCGGCATCTCGGCAAAAGCACTTAAAATACCAAGCGAAAAAGCCTCGATCCGATCGTCGGTGGTTTTGGCTTTTTGCGCAATAAAACGCGTAAACGAGCGTGGTAGCCACAACTCGGTATTCTTGCCACGCCGATAATAAAGTAGCCACATGATGACGGCACAAGCTAAGAAGATACCAACGCATATTAAAGTCATTTCGAGCGTAAGCGCCTGCCCGGCCAGCTGCGAAATCCAAAAACCAATTCCGCTGACGGCCAACAGCGCGATAATAAGCACACCTAGAATGTAAGCGCTGGTAAGCCGACCGGTCTTTTTGCGGCGATGCCTACCCATACTGGCGTGGTACAACAAAATTAAACCACCAAAACTAAGTTGGAGGGTAGCCTGAGCAAACCCCGCTAAGGCGATTGTTGCAAAACATAGCAAATCGCTCATGATTTAATTTTAGCACAAACGTAAAGGGATTATACTTATGCTTGGCGCAGATTTTTATCAAGCCTACAATTTTGATATGAAAATCATACTGTGATCAATTATCTTAGTATTCCTTATTGGCGGTAGTGCATTTGCTGCGGCGGATGATTCTTCTGAGTTATTACGTTTTAGTGCCGTCAACGCTGGCTACAAAGATGGCGCATCGGCGCAAAATTTCGACTTTATAGAGCTATATAGGCCCCAAACCGAAGAGCCACACGCTTTGGCAAATTATCGCATTGTCTATACAAACAGCAGCGGGAATTTTGCTGGGGAGTTTACCTTTGATGAGTATGCGTATCTTGCAGAAGAGTATTTGGTTTTAGGGTATAAAGGTAGCCCGCAGTATCAGGACTCGCCCGAAACGTATCTCTATAATTTCAGCTCGTCCGGATTAGCATCGACTGCTGGCAAGTTGGAGCTATACTATTTTGACGAATTAATCGACGAGCTTTGCTGGGGTAAAATTACTTGCGCGCAACAGTTCCCCAAATTCGCTACTAGCGAAGGTGCCAATAGTTCTATTTTGCTCCTGGCCGAAGAAGAGAACTATTATGCCGAAATTAATCCTGAGGCCATCATGGAAATTAAACCAAAGACTCCGTCGCCACCTTCATGTGCTGGGGTGCAAATTACCGAAATTTATTCTTATTATCAAGAAGACTCCAGTGAGCAGTTTATTGAGCTTCATAATCCAACCGCGGCGGATATTTTGCTCGATTATTGTCGGCTCAATTATAAGAAAAAGTATTTTGCACTCGATGGTACATTGCCGCCCGGACAATATCTTGCTTTTCAAGATGATGATTTATTGCTCACGAAAAATCCAACCAAAGATATCGTCATATCTATTCTTGATGCGGATGATAATCTTGTTGCATCCGCTAGCTATGGCAAAAAGCAAAAACGTGGCGTATCGTACGCATGATTTAATGATGGCTGGCATCAAAGCTATGCGATTACACCTGGCGCGGTAAATATTTTTCAGGAATTTCAAAGCTGCGAAGAAGGGAAAATCATTAATCCGGCCACAGGTAATTGCATTAAAGCCCCAGTCGTCTCAATTTCAGAATGTAAAGAAGGCTACTACCGCAATCCAGCTACTGGTCGATGCAAGAAAAATCCAACTATGACAGAACTGACACCGTGCAAAGACGGCTACGAGCGCAACCCGGAGACTAATCGTTGTCGTAAAATTGTGACCACGACAGGGCAGGAATATGCAATCAAACAATCCGCAGAATCGGAGTCGCATCAAAATTCGCAAACCTTTATTGCTATAACGGCGATTATTGCTACTGCCGTAGGTGCGACGATTTATGTCATAATTCAATTCCGTCATGAATTAATCATGGCGGGCAAAAAGGCTAAAAATTGGCTACGCCGTCATCTCCTAAGAAAAACGGTATAAT
>CAMHIH010000057.1 GCA_946185175.1 uncultured Candidatus Saccharibacteria bacterium | reverse complement strand
AGGTCCAGACCTTATTGAAAAAGCTGGCGGTCTCGCTGAATTTACTAGTTGGCACGGTCCTACCTTTACTGATTCCGGCGGTTTCCAGATGCTTTCTCTCACGGATGCCAAAATCGACCACGACGGCGTCACTTTCAAGTCGCATATTAACGGCGACAAAATCCGCATGAATCCCGAAATTTCCATGCAAGCCCAGTGGAAAATTGGCGCCGATATCCATATGGCTTTCGACCAGGCCATCGATTCTACCGACAAAGAACTCGTCCGCAAGGCCATGGAGCGCACCCATAATTGGCTGCCACGCAATATTCGCGAACACCAACGTCTTGCCGCCGAGGCTAAAGCCGCCGGTAAACCCGAGCAATATCTTTATGCCGTCGTTCAGGGCGGTTTATTCGAAGATCTCCGCCGCGAGTCCGCCGAGTTAATGGCGACTCAGCCGGTCGATGGCTACGGTATTGGCTCCCTCTACACCACCGAAACCGACGAAACCGCCAATATCATCAAACTTACCAACGAAATCATCCCCCAAGACAAACCGCGTCACTTACTAGGCATGGGCTCCGAACCGCGCGATCTTTTCATTGGCGCCAAATATGGCTGCGATACTTTCGACTGCGTTGCTCCAACCCGCCAAGCTCGTAATGGCGCGCTCTATACGCCACATGGTCGCGTTAATATCAAAAATGCCCGCTTCCGCGAGCTCTTCGAGCCAATTGATTCAAACTGTGACTGTTATCTCTGCCAAAATTTCACCGCCGCCTATCTTCACCATCTTTTCAAAGTCGACGAAATCACCGGCAAAACCCTCGCCAGCATCCATAATGAACGTTTCGTTGTTCGCACTACCGACAAAATCCGCCAAAGTATCCTCGACGATTCATTCGACGAATATATGGCCGACTTCATGGCTAAATACTACACAAAATAATCTTAGAAAGAGAAAGTCGGCCTCTCGGCCGACTTACAAAACCCTAAAAGTCTTTATTAATACGGCGGCCATATACTAAATAGGCGATAACCGGGACAATTACACGTCTTACCCTTGTCAAGGCAGACATTTCTTTTTCGTCCACGATGTTACCGAGCTCATCTCTGAGCAACCCATTTTCGCAGTCACAAAGCTCATTTAACAGGCTGACCCGTATTATATGTCTTAACATTTCTCTACCTCATGCGCATTAGCGCACCGCCTTTCTCGCGCATCTCCGCGTTTTTACCCACTATATATAATGAGCAAAAATGCGAAGACGCACTTAAGACTGGTAGAAAAAGACTTCATTTAGGGCTTGTTTTCCGGGTGCTTAGCCTTCGATGAAGAACTATACTATATATTATAGCACACATTGCCAAAAAAGTCAAGTACGCTTATGCTTATGCCTTCAAGAACTCCGATGATATAATATGCTTATGAGTACTACCACAAAGGTCCAGATCGACACCAAAACCTTCATTCGCTTTTGGCTGGTGATTATCGGTTTCATCGCCGCTGGATATCTTTTATATAAGGCTAGCTTTGGCCTATCAATCATTTTTGCCGCTCTTTTCTTCGCACTGGCCATTTCGCCACTCGTCAAAACTCTCGCCGGTATTTTCCCCAGCAAAAGCCGCAATTTTGCAATTGCGTTGTCTTATATTATCGTAGTCGGATTCATTATCGCTTTCCTTTCTGTTGTTGTACCTACCGTCATTAATGAATCAATCCGCTTTTTCAATGGTCTGCCTTCTCTCTTTGATACCGCCACGGGTGATATTGGTCTTATCAACAAAATTGGCGGCACTCTCGGCATTGCCAACCTTCAAGATCAAATTTCCCAAATCGTCCAAAGCTTCTCCAACAATCTCTCCGGAGATTTCGGCAACGTACTTACCGCCTCCATTTCTAGCGTCGGCAGCTTTTTCGCCGTAGTTATTCTCGCACTCGTACTCGCCTTCTTCATGCTCACTGAAGGCCCAAGCATTGTTGATACTTTCTGGCGCATCATGGGCAATTCCAAAAACACCAATCGCGCCAAGCATGTTGTTAAACGCCTTGCCGAAACCGTATCAAAATACGTCTCAAGCGCCGTCACGGTAGCCCTTATCAATGCTTGCGCTACCGCCGTCGCCGTATTCATAATCTGTCTCTGCTTTCATATTTCACCAGGCCTCGCCTTTCCATTCGGCTTAATCACTGGCGTATTCTGCCTCATTCCAATGTTTGGTAGCTTTATCGGCGGCGCAATTGTCGCTCTTCTGCTCGGCTTCAATGTGTTTTGGGCCGGCGTCGCCTTCCTTATCTACACTATTGTTTATCTCCAAATCGAATCCAATATTATCTCACCAAAAATCCAAGGCAAAGGCATGCAATTACCAGCACTCGTCATTCTTTCTGCAGTCACGATTGGCGTCTATACTTTCGGCCTCGCCGGAGCGATTATCTCAATCCCAATCGCCGGCTGCATTAAAATCTTACTCGAAGAATACGGCACCGACTGGGTGGATGACGGCAAAATTAATGCCAGCAATTTCGATGATGGCAAGAAGAAATCCGAAGACAAAAAGCCCGTCAAAAAAGACGACGTTCTAATTGCTAAAAAGTAACAAGAAAAACCGCCCCCTAAGGGGCGACTTTTTGTCTAAGCATATTGCCAAATTGAGCCGTCTGCTCCATCAAGCAGCACAATCCCAGCTTTCGTTATTTCATCCCTCAAGGCATCAGCTTTCGCGAAGTCACGCGCTTTCTTCGCTTCATAACGTTCCGCAATTTTCTGCTTTAGCTCTTCTGAAATATCTGGCGTAGTCTCTTCAATATTGAGCCCAAAGGCCTGATCCAGGAATTTTATAAAATCATCATCCGGCACATTTTTAGTTAAAACTTTATCTAACTCCGCAAATGCCCCCGCTGAATTAAGGTTATTGTTCAGCTGTTCTATAATTGCCGACTTTACACTAGATAAATCCGTCGCGTCCTTTTGCCAACGTAGCGCCGCAAAGTTTCGATAATTCAATAGTCTCTGCCTTGCTGCCGCCAAATCCGTAAACGAAAAATTACGCTCACTCTGGAAATGACCCTGCAATACCCACATTTTGTAATCTAAATGCGAAAAGCCCTTCTCTGCCAAATCGCGGAAATCATACACGTTGCCAAGCGACTTTGAAATTTTCTCGCCATCAATCGTAATAAAATTATTATGCAACCAGAAATTAGACATCTTCTTGCCGAAGGCGCCTTCAAGCTCTGCAATTTCATTCGTATGATGCACTGGAATATGATCAATTCCGCCCGTATGTATATCAATTGTTTCGCCCAATTTTTCATGAATAATCGTTGCACACTCTAGGTGCCAACCCGGATACCCCATTCGACCGCGATATTCCCATTGCATAGCATGGTCTTCACCGTCGCGAATCCATTTCCAGACTGCGAAGTCTGACACGTTTTTCTTCTCGGAATTAAAATCTACTCGTGCCCCTGCCTTTAGGTGGCCCAAATCCAAATGCGCAAATTCAGCATAAGTCGGAAACTTTGATGTGTCATAATATAGGCCGTCCGTCGTATCATAGAGCATTCCCTTTTTATCCAATGCGTCAACCAATTTCTTGTCTTCTTCAATAAAATCCGTCGCGCGGCAAATATTAGTCGGCTCAATTAAATTCAATGCGCGAAAATTCTCAAGATAATCGTTCATATACATCTCGGCAATTTCCCAGACTGTTTTCCCCTCACGACGCGCACCTTTTTCCATCTTGTCTTCGCCATCATCGGCGTCCGACGTCAAATGCCCCACGTCTGTAATATTCAAAACGCGGTCTACCGTCCAACCATTCAGTTGCAAAGTCCGCACCAATAAGTCCCAATACACATATGACGTAAAGTTACCCACGTGCGCAAAACTATAAACCGTCGGCCCACAAGTATACATTTTCACCCGTTTAGGATCTTGTGGCATAAAATCTTCGACTCTGCGAGTCAACGTATTATATAGTTTCATAATATCTTTAGTATATCAGTTGTTATCAGGGATGAAAAATTATTTCTCTTCTGACCATTTACTTCCCCCGCGCCAGAATTGCCCAAAGTAGAAGTCTCAAGCGTAATTATCCCCTTAAAATCGTCTTCGGCCACTATGTTTCTAAGTTTCACATTCGACTCGTGCGCGTGATCATGCTTCACGAATGTATGGAAAAATTTACTACGCCAATCACGCACCCATTTACAAGACAGCACAACCCATGCCAAAATCACTATCAAAATGATAGTCATTAGTATGCCTAATTTATCCGATGGCAATAGCACAAATTCATAAGTCAACCACAACACACCGTGCAATAATAGCCACACGCCAACATCAAGCACCGTCCTTTGATTATCGCCCGTGCCAATAATGCGCGTTTTTCCAAAATCTTACCGCTCCCATCCATCGATACATGCACGTTTGCATCCACCAACATAAATGGTAAATAAACACCGTGAATGTCGCTAACTTTTGTTCGTCGCCAAACATTCCTAGCCAATACTTTATTCTCTGCCAAGAAATTTTTGACTTTCTGTAACGCCACTTCTTTTTTAATAGAAAACGGCAGTAC
>CAMHIH010000056.1 GCA_946185175.1 uncultured Candidatus Saccharibacteria bacterium | reverse complement strand
GTGCAGCCGGATTTGGCTCTGGGCTGGGCTCCAGCCAGAGTCTTGGACGTTGCCTGGTAAAACCAGTCTCGCGAATTTCGCGCTCATGCCGAATTTCTTTTTCGCCATCGTCAGCTACCAAGGTTACCTTGTCTAGCGTCGTCGGCAGCACACGGTGCCCATTAATATCCAACACCTCGCCCGCGGTATTTACCGCCTCAACAAAACTACCAGTCGTCTTCTCTAGGGCCGTCAAGAATAGATTTCCAAAAGAATGCCCACTCAGACCACCTTCATCAAACCGATAATTAAATAATTCGCGCACTTTGGGCGATTCGGATAATGCTACCAAACACTGACGCACGTCGCCAGGCGGCAACACGCCAAGCTCATCACGTAGTTGGCCAGTCGAACCGCCATCATCGGCCATACTAACCAAGGCCGTAATATGCTTAACGTAATCTTTTAATCCGGTTAATACCGTAAAGCTGCCAGTACCTCCACCAATTACGACAACGTTAATATCTTGTCTCGTATCTTTTTTCATCTCGTAGTTATAGTTTAACATTTATGCTAAAATAAAGGATATGGATCTTCTTGGTTTATTGTTGTCGCCTATCGTCTGGATACCCGTTGTCGGCATCCTCGGATTCGCAACATATCAGAATTACAAAAAACGCAACCGTCTTCAAGTATTGAATGTCGACAGCGTCCTTTTAATGCTCGAAATTCCAAAAGACAACGAAAAGAAAGAACTTTCCGCTGAGCAACTCTTTGCATCGCTGCATGGCATTCTCCGCGATGCCGATGATTTGCGCAACTCCGGCGGCGTTCAGGAACACTTATCGTTCGAAATCGCCTCCGTTGGCAATCAAATTCGTTTCTTTGTTTGGGTGCCAAAAGTCCTTCAATCGTTCGTTGAGGGGCAAATCTACGCTCAATACCCAAGCGTCCAAATTTATCGCATCAAAGAAGACTACGTCGACCGCCGCAACAATTACCCAGCCACACTCACTACCGAAATTGTCCTAACAGAAAATGAGGCACTTCCAATCAAAACATTTGACACTTTCGAGGTCGACCCGCTCGCCGGCATTACTGGCACACTCGCCAAGCTCAATCCAAATGGCGGCGAAGAGCTCTGGATTCAAATTCTCACGCGTCCAATTGCTGACGATTGGCATAAAAAGAGCGAGAAATGGATTAAGGCCGTTAAAGACGGTACCCTGGGTGGCTTCCATTTCGACTGGCGCTACTTTGTACAGATTATTGCCGCCCTATGGCGACCGCCAGAAGGCACAGAAGTCGATGACAAAAAAGAACTATCCGACCGCGATAAAACTCGTATTGCGAAAGCCGAAGAGAAAGCCACCAAGCTTGGCTACCAGGTCAAAATCCGCATTGCTTACGTTGGCCAAAACGATATCGACGCAAAGCTCAATATGCAAGCGCTCGTTGGCACCTTCAAGCAATTCAATTCCACCAACCTTAATGGCTTTAAATCGCTCGGTTTTTCCAATGACCCGAAATCGCTCGACGCCTACAAATTGCGCCAATTTACGGACGATGGATACATTCTCAACATCTCCGAGCTCGCTTCGGTTTATCACTTGCCGCACACTAGCGTAGAAACGCCGAACATCGTGTGGGCCTCCAGCAAAACCGCCGAACCGCCAGCCAAGCTGCCAATCCTAACTGGCAATAATAGTTACGACGAGAACATCTCGGCTTTCGGTCTAACAGATTTCCGCGGCATCAAACATCAATTTGGCATGTATCGCCGCGACCGTTCCCGTCACGTGTATATCATTGGTCAAACTGGTTCCGGTAAGTCTGGTTTGCTGACCTTATTTGCACTGAGCGATATTTATCATAATCAAGGCTATTGCATTATCGACCCACACGGCGACCTCGCCACCGATAACCTCGCCTTCATCCCAGAATCGCGCATCAAAGACGTAGTTTATTTCAATCCGGCCGACACGCAATATCCAATGGCCTTTAACCCGCTCGAAATCGACGACCCAGCCCGTAAACCAAATATTTCCTCTGAGGTAATCGGCGTATTGAAGCGTATGTTCGGCGACTCATGGGGTCCACGTCTTGAGCATATTTTACGCTACACCTTACTAGCCCTACTTGATCGCCCACAGGCAACCCTGCTCGATATTTCGCGCATGCTAACCGATAAAGATTTCCGCAAAGAGACTCTCGATTATTGTAAAGACGTCACGGTACTTCAGTTCTGGAAACAAGAATTTGGCTCCTGGAGCGAAAAACAAGTCACCGAGTCGGTCGCACCAGTTCTTAACAAGGTTGGCGCTTTCACGGCTAACCCAATCATTCGCAACATCATTGGTCAGCCAAAGTCCAGCTTTAATGTTCGCAAAATCATGGATGAAGGCAAAATCCTGGTCGTCAACCTGTCGAAAGGTCTTATCGGCGAAGATAACGCAGGTATCTTAGGCGCCTTCCTAGTTACCAAGGTCCAGCTCGCCGCCATGTCACGTTCCGACATTGCCCGCGTCGAGGATCGCCGTCCATTCTATCTTTACGTTGATGAGTTCCAGAACTTTGCGACGGATTCCTTCGCCGTAATTCTTTCAGAAGCCCGTAAGTACGGTCTAAACCTTACAGTCGCTAACCAGTACGTTTCACAGATGACGGAATCCGTCCGTGACGCCGTCTTCGGCAACGTTGGTACCACAATCTGCTTCCGCGTCTCGGCCGACGACGCACCAATTCTCGCCAAACAATTCGAGCCAGTCTTCGAGTCGCAAGATTTACTTAATCTCAACAACCGCCACTTCGTCGCCTCGATGATTATTAAGGGCGAAAAGACGCCAGCCTTTTCGGCTACTACGCTGAGTATTCCAAAGCCACCGAACGATCTCACGCCACAAATCATCCGTCATTCTCGTCTTACCTACGCGCGCACACGCGATGAGGTCGAACGAGAAATCCGCGAAAACATCGAAGCTGCCGACAAATGGAAAAAGAACCTATCCGACTCCGGTCGTGCCGCCGGCGAACGCGGTAGCCAACATCAAAATGCCGAATCGGCGCCAAAAGCTAAGCCAGTCTTCCAATATCAGCCAACACCACAAGAAGAATTCCGCAAGCAAAAAATCTCACCTAATGCCGCTCAGGGCGAAAACGACAATGCTGGCAACGGCCTGAAAGACCTTGGGAAACTTCTCGGCGAGAAAGCCAACGAACTTAGCAAAGAAACATCCGATCAGCCTCGCCAAGTCGAAAAACCGAAGATTAAAAGCCCAAATATTAAAACCGCCGCCGATGAAGCCAGGGAAGAGCAAGAGGTAATTATTAAATTAGATAACTCCGTCGACGAAGAACGTTCATCGCGCCCAGTTATTACTTCCGGTCAAAACAACGGTCAAGGTGGCAATAAAAAGAAAAAACGTAATCGTAACCGTAATAACAATAAAAAACCGTCCTAGGGCCCGCTAGGCGGCAAAAACGACACAAATGGAGCAGGGGAGCAGCGCAGCATGCCCCTGCTTTTTTGACAAGAAACTCAAACTATTATATAGTATTAATAACCAGAAACACCCTATTTGGGAATCTCGCACATTAGGAGGATGATAAGTATGAGAGATTTTCAGATACTGACAGATTCATTATGTGACCTGCCCTCGTCTTGGCTGAATGCGCACGACTACATTACGGTCGTCGATACGCCAATTACCATTTCGGGGCCCGAGCACAACATGACAGTACACCATCTTACGGCGGATGATTTCGAACAGGTCGAATATTACGTCAAAAAGAAGGGCTGTCGCGCTATGACTAGCCAGCCGCAGTCATTCGACCCATACGAGGAAAACCCAGAAAGCGTCGAAACGCTTACTCGTAAATATGTCCGGATGGGCAAAGATGTCATCTATGTCACGATGAGCAGCTTTCTGAGTGGTACCTATGGCATGATTTCGGTCTGCTATTCCGAACTTTCCGAGTGGGTTGCCGAACAGGGCCGCAAAATCGCTTGCGTCGATTCGCAATGTATGTCGACCGGTCTTGGCCTACTAATCATGGAGCTCGCCCGGGCAATTGAGCGCAACACAATCGACAGCATTAAGGACATCGAGGATTTCGTCGTAAAAAATCGCGGCCACATAGGCCATTTCTTCACTTGGGCCAAGCTTGACTATATCAAGTTGAGCGGCCGCGTTTCGGCCACCAAGGCATTCGTTGGTGATTTGCTCGGCATCCGCTTGATGTGCTCCGCACAGTATAATAGCGACGGCGAACGCAAGCTCGAACACATCAACCCGCGCGCTCGCTTGCACGGCATCGGCCGCTTCGCCGAAGCACTTGGGCGCTATGCCGAAACCCATATCCTGGACCCAACCGGACCCATCATCGTTGCACACGGCAACGTCCCACATGACGCCGAAATCGTCGTCAGCAAGCTGCGCAAATATTTGCCGAATGCAACGTATTTGACTGGCCCAGAATGGCGCTGTGGCGCCGGTATCCAGACGCATGGTGGACCAAGTTCTCTGCACGTTAACGTCCACACGAAGGAAGTCGGCCGCTTAGAGAAAACTACCAAAGAAATGGAGCAGATCATTCGC
>CAMHIH010000055.1 GCA_946185175.1 uncultured Candidatus Saccharibacteria bacterium | reverse complement strand
TATTCGCCATTCATGAGGAAAACACCCTGAGCGACGACGGACTCAACTCCGCCTTCCTGTAGTATGACGGTGTCGTCATAATCAGAAAACGGATAGAGCCGTCTAAACATCAAGTTGCTGTCCTCAACGAAAAGACATCCGTAAGCACTGCCGTCATAGAACGGGTACTGGATAAGCCAGCCATTTGAACTAAATAGTTGGATATCTTCGCGGCCATTCACTAGCCATACGTTATTGCCGTCCTGGACGGCGAAATAGTCCATCAGTTCATTCATGGCCATGATTTTGGCATCGTTCGTGATGTCGTCAATCTGCCACTCCCAGTAGACGTCATCGTCTTTGTACTGACGAATAAAGCCATCTTCGGCGTGGTAGCCATGTTTGAGCTCGTTGGTCGTTTCAGTCTCTTCGACTGCGTAAATCTCAACGGAGCTCTCAGCGGTCTTAGCGTTGACGGTTTCATTCTTCGGGAGTAGAGATACAATCAATCCACCTACAAAAACAATAAGGATGATGATTGCGTATCTCTCGGCTAAAGTTAAACTTCTTCTCATTTTCTTTCACCTCGCGAGAAAAAGGGCGCATGCATATAGCATACGGGTTTTAATGCTCATATTTTACCTAGTAGGATACAGGAATGACAATCTATAAATTATAGCACACTTTACCAAAAAAGTCAATATCACTAACGCTTTTCTGGACGGGGTCTAATATGTGGTATACTAATTTAAGTATTAAGGAGGTTGGAGTGAAAGATTTTGATTATTTATCAGACGATGATGTATATCTTGATAGCGCCTGCCAAAGCCTGCGACCACGCCCGGTGATTGACGCTCTCAATAATTACTATACAAAGCATAATTCTTGTGGTGAGCGCGTAAAATATGCCTGGGGTCGCAAGACCGATGAATTAGTCGAGGATACACGTGCCACCGTGCTCAAATATCTTAAACTTAAAGAACGCGATTATTTTGTATCTTTTACTCTCAATACCACTTACGGTATCAATCTGTTGCTTGATCAAATCGACCCAAATTTCGACAAAGTAATGACCTCCGATATTGAGCATAATTCACCGTTTCTTTCGACTATGACCTTCGCCGAGCGCTACGATATCGAGCGTGAGGTAATGGAGCGCGAGGTTGACGGTTCCATCAATATTGATCATTATGATTTCACGAATGCGTTAGTCGTCGTGAACTGTGCCTCGAACATCGATGGCCGTAAATTGCTAAATATTGATCAACTCATTAAAAAAGTGCACAAGCAGGGTGGCGTAATCATCGTGGATGCCGCACAGGCACTCGCGCACTCGCCAGAAATCCTCTATAAAACCGATGCTGATGCCATTTGTACGTCTGCGCACAAAATGTACGGTCCGTCGCTCGGTGTCATGATCGTGAAGCGCAAACTGCTTGAGCGCATCGATACCACCTTTATTGGTGGCGGCATGGTAGACGATGTCGACCTTGATTCCTACAAATTATCCGCCGAATCGCCAAATCATACCTATACAAAGTTCGAATCTGGCTTGCAGGCCTGGGGCGAAATCGTGGCGTTTGGTGCGGCCCTAAAATGGCTCAATCACGTTTCAAAGGCCGACAAAAAGAACTTTGTTGAGTGCTATACGCGCTTGTTCGAATATTTACGTGATAATCCGAAGATTCATCTCATTAACGAAGAGGCGAACCCAACCATGTCGTTCTATATTGAGGGAATGGACTCGCATTTAGCCGGCGGTGCGCTCTCCAGCCAGGGTATTATGGCGCGAACGGGCTATTTCTGTGTGCATTATTATCTAGATCACAAAAAACATTATCCGCCACTGGTGCGCTTCTCGTTGGGTTATTATATTCGCCCGAGCGATATTGACAAGACTATTGCCGCGCTCGAAAGGATGACGAAGTAGTATGGTTTGTATTGCCGCCTTTATTATTCTGCTAATCATTGGCGTTTTTGTTGCTTTCATCTCAATTTTTAAGCCAAAAGTTGGTAAAAAATACCTTAAAACACTAAAAAAATCATGGAGTTGTTTCGGCAAGCGCGTCACTTTGCAAAAGTGTGAAACTGGCTTTGGCGACGATATTAAAAATGATATTTTGGCAAAAGTTGCCGCGCGTAAGCCAAAATTCGTTAAACCGCTTAGCATGACAATCGAGGTTGCTTCAATTTTGGTTGTTATCGTTGCGGCCTGGTCGTTGGTTGAGGGCATTAAGGCTGGCTTAGCGCTCTGGACGCTCGGCACCTGCAATGTAAAACACGCTTCTTCCTGCACGCTTGGCGCCGAAGTTTGTAGTATTGACGACAATACTGAACCACAAAATCCAATCGAATATATTGGCCTTTGGTTCTCTGACTGGGGCGAGATTTTCGGTGCTATGCCAGATAAATTCCGTAGCTGGGATACCTCAAATTTCGACTTTGCCGGTATTACAATCAATCACGATGAGGGCGATTATTACGCTATTGATATCTTTGACCCCGGCTGCTCGGTTTGTCTCAGTTCTTTCCGTACGCAATACGAGACTGGCTTTTTCAAAGACCATAAAGTCCAACTTGTGCCGTTCCCGATTCAAGATGAAAGCGGCAATTTCAAGTTCAAAAATTCCGAAATAATCGTCCGTTACATGTACGCGAGCTATAAATATGGCGAACCACGCGATGCGAAGGACGGTGCTGATTCGGTTGCCTTCCAGACTATTAAGCGTATCTATACCGAAAAGAATGCCGATGGTGATAATTGGCAGTCAATCTTTAATGATGTCTATTCAAATGAAGAAACCGAAGTGGAATTGACGGCTTGGTTGAAAGAATTTGGTTACCATACCGACGAACGCAACGCAATCAAGGAGCTTGCAAAGAGCGATGAGATATCTCAGTTAATTCAAAAAAATAATAATATTGTCGTGAATGATATTCACGCTAAAGGTATCCCGACTATGATTTATGATGGTCGCAAACATACCGGAAAGTACGAGGCAGAATAATATGGAATGGTGGGACGCATTTTGGCTTGGTCTAACGCAGGGAATTACAGAGTTCATCCCGGTCTCCAGCTCTGGCCATCTCGAAATTATGCAAACGATTTTAGGCGGCCGTTCCGATGTATTTCACTTCTTTTTGGAATTTATCAATTTCGGTACCTTGCTTGTGCTGCTAATTTACTATCGCAAACGTATTTGGCAAATTATTCAAGACGTATTCATCAAGCACGATTTTAAATTGCTGATTAATATCATTATTACCTGTATTCCGGCGGTAATTCTTGGCCTTCTACTAAACGATTTAATTGATGGTTCGCCATTTTTCTCGAGTCTCACCACGATTGCTATCATGATGGCATTGATAGGCGTGGTCATGATAATTATCGACAAAATTCCGCACATGAAGAAAGTTAAAGACGAAACCAAGCTCGACAAAAAACGCGCGCTCTATATCGGCTTAGCGCAAGCAGTCGCCTTGATTCCTGGCACATCACGTTCTGGCTCTACGATTATCGCAGGCCGCCTGGTTGGCATGAATAATAAGTCTGCCGCAGACTATTCATTTCTTGTCAGTATTCCAATTATGTGTGGCGTAATTCTAAAAAGCTTGCTTTCAGAAGAATCGCGCATTTACATTGCACAAAATGCGCCGATGTTGCTTTTGTCGAATATCGTGGCGTTCATTGCTGGGTTATTAGCAATTAAATGGGCATTGAACTTTCTGAAGCGCGACGATGCGCTGAAATACTTTGGTTGGTACCGCGTCATTTTGGCGACCATAATTATAATTTTTCAACTACTCAAATAGTGTATAGCTATCATAGGCGCAGTTTTCTAGATGCCAACTTAGAAAATCGGTATTTTGGTCGTATCCGACTATATTGTAATGTAATGCCTTCGCTAATGAGCCGTGACAGACGATTAGGACATTTTTCGCATTGACGTTCTCGAGATTGTCCAGGAATGATTTGGCGCGAGCGAATAAACTTTCGAGCGGCTCAAAAGTATCATCCTCGAAAGTTGCCCCAAATCGCCAGTCATTTTCCATCGGGCGATTTTTGCTCGGGTGTCCTTCGAGTTTGCCAAAACTACGCTCTTTTAGTCTGTCATCGTAGCGGATTTCGCATCTCCCCTCGCAAATAATCTTCGCTGTTTCGGCGGCACGCTTTAATGGCGACGAAAAACATAAATCGAAATTTAAGTTTTGAAATTTTTCCTGCATTTCTCGAGCTTGCGTGCGACCGGTGTCATTTAACGAAGTATCATGCTGACCTTGTAGCAGGCCTTTGGCGTTCCAGTCGGTTTGCCCATGTCGAACAAGATAAATTTTCATGATATAATCATCATACATTAACAATTTAATATCAAGAGACAGGGAGGGACCGGCCCAATGATCTGTCAGCAACCTACGCAAGCAAGGTGCTAATTCCGTCCAGAAAGGAAAGATATGTCAAAATCTTCAATCAAACATCATTTTATTACGCGCACGGCTGAATTTGTGTCACCACAACATCCAGATAAAATCTGCGATATTGTTTCTGATACTATTCTGGATGCATTTTTGCGCGAAGATTCGCAGGCGCGTGTCGCTATTGAGACGATGGGTGGCCACGGTAAAGTATATCTACTCGGCGA
>CAMHIH010000054.1 GCA_946185175.1 uncultured Candidatus Saccharibacteria bacterium | reverse complement strand
CTGGCGCGGCAATGAATTTTGCTGCTATCAATGGCATTGCGTTGTTAATGGTCGGTCTCTACGTCTCGAGTGCAACTCTAGAATTAATCGAGGGCCTAGTGATGTCGCAAATCTCGAACCGCTTCGCAAAGAATCTTCGCACGAGAATCTCCGAAAAAATCAATCGCCTGCCGTTACGCTATTTCGACAGGCACCAAACAGGCGATATTTTATCCCGCGTCACTAACGATGTCGACACGGTAACACAGAGTCTAGACAACTCACTATCAAGCGCCGTAGCAGCCTTAGCCTTATTGTTCGGCACCATTATTATGATGTTTGCGACAAACTGGATTCTAGCAATTACTGCTATGGCTTCTACTTTAATCGGTTTCGTTTTTATGGTGATTATTTTGAATAAGTCGCAAAAATATTTCGTCCAACGCCAGGCGGCGCTTGGTAAGCTAAACGCGCATATAGAGGAGGTTTATTCTGGGCTCAATGTTGTTAAAGCCTATAACGGCAAAGCTACTTCTGACCGCAAATTTGATCGCTTAAATAAGGACGTCTACACCGCAAATCAACGCAGTCAGTTCTTATCTGGTTTAATGCATCCACTCATGGCTTTTATTGGCAACTTCGGCTATGTCGCGGTCTGCATCGTGGGTGCTATCCTTACCTCCAATGGCACGATTAGTTTTGGCGTAATCGTAGCGTTTATTGCCTACGTGCGTCTCTTTACTTCGCCACTACAAGAACTATCGCAGATTACCACGAGCTTGCAGTCGGCCGCAGCCGCAAGTGAGCGCGTATTCGAATTCGTCGACGAAGATGAAATGTCTACCCAAAAAGAAATTACAAAAACGCTAGACAGGACCGCCGTCAGGGGCGATATCATCTTTAACCATGTCAAATTCGGCTATGATGAGGGCGAAATAATTATTAAGGATTTCAATGCCAATGTTAAAGCCGGCCAAAAGATTGCAATCGTAGGCCCAACTGGAGCCGGTAAAACGACCATGGTTAATCTTTTAATGAAATTCTATGAAATAAATGACGGCGACATTTTAATAGATGGCACCTCGACAAAAGAATTAAGTCGCGAAAACGTACACGACCTATTTACGATGGTGCTACAAGATACCTGGATGTTTAGTGGTTCAATTCGCGAGAATATTGTCTATAATCGCAAGAATATTACCGATAGGCAGATTATGGACGTTTGTGAAGAAATTGGCCTTGCGCATTTTATTAAGACCTTACCGAAAGGTCTCAACACAGAAGTTGCCGAAAACGACGAGATTTCTGCCGGCCAGAAACAGCTTTTGACAATTGCACGTGGCATGATTGAGGATGCGCCTTTCTTGATTCTTGATGAAGCTACATCAAACGTCGATACGCGTACGGAGGAGCTAGTCCAGGATGCTATGGATAAATTAATGGAAAATCGTACATCGTTTATTATTGCTCACCGTTTATCGACAATTAAAAACGCCGATTTAATTCTCGTCATGAATGAGGGTAATATCATTGAGACTGGCAACCACAAAGAATTGATGGAGAGAAACGGCTTTTACGCTGACCTATACAATTCACAGTTTGCTCTTTAAAGACTAAAGTTTAATCCAGTAGTTACGCCACACTGCTTTTCGTCGCTAAGGTCAAAATAGTTAGTGCTACCCCAGTTTTTGCGATACTCTTCCCATTCGTCATTAATTTTGATCGAGAACTTAATTTGCGAATCTACCTTATCGATGCGTAGATTTGCTTCGTCTTCATTTTTTACGCGCTTAACTTTTCCGCGGTCGCCGTCTATTGCGTATAATTCACCGTCATTGACGCCAAGATACTTTTCAGAGTCGGCCGATGCACCCGATTGAATATCTTCAGTGTTTGTACCACACTGAAATACTGATAGCTTTAGGGTTGCCGCGCTATTAACGAGTGACACATTAAAGTGATTTAAGGCCGTCACGATAGCGACGCCAGCCAATATAATCACGGCAATTGCGGCCACAAAATGATACCAGCGAATTTCGCGGTCAAGCTCTTCGACTTCTTCGGTCTTATCTGTTACTTCATCCATATCTTGATTGTAATATAAATGCTACTTTTTTTAAAAAAATACGTGAATTTTTGCTTGTGCTTATGTCGGCAAGTGCTATACTAAATATAGATGAAAATTTTGATGCTAGGATGGGAGCTCCCTCCGCACAACAGTGGCGGTTTGGGCGTAGCTTGCTTGAATCTTTCCAAATCGCTAGCAAAGCTGGGTGCGGATATTGATTTTGTTGTTCCGTACGAATCCGATCATCATTTCAACTTCATGAACGTCCTCTCGGCGACAAACATCGATCCATTGCATCAATATGGTTGCTCATCTTATGATTCCGACGGCGTGAGCGATCGTCGCATCTGCCACGGCGGTAAAAGCTATTCCATTCGCGACATTCAACACGACTATTGCTTATTTGTTGAGCAATATCTCATGGAATATAAGCCTGACGTAGTTCATGCACACGATTGGCTAACCTATGAGGCCGGCATCCTGGCGAAAAAGAATTTCGGTATTCCGTTTGTAGCACACGTACACGCCACAGAATTCGACCGTGGCGGTGCCTCCGGCGGCAATCCGCTGATTCGCCAGATTGAATACGAAGGTTTAGTTTGGGCAGACCGCATCGTAGCCGTCAGCCAAGCAACTAAGAATATTATCGTAGAAAAATACGGTATTCCACCAGAGAAGATTGATGTTGCTTACAACGGTTTCACAATGCCAAAAGATGACGATTATCGCTATGACGGCAGTAGCTATCAGTATCTCGAGAATCTAAAGAAGCAAGGTTATACGGTAGTTTCCACAGTTGGGCGCTTCACCCTACAGAAGGGTCTTATACACATGATGCGCGCAGCTTCTCGCGCCTTAAGCGTACACCCAAAGATGGTCTTCTTGTTTGCGGGCGACGGCGAAGAAAAGGACGAATTGATGCGCACCTCAGCCGAACTTGGCATCTCCCAAAATGTTATCTTTACCGGCTTCATTCGCGGCAAACAACTCCGCGACATCTATAGCATCTCCGATATCTTTGTAATGTCTTCTGTATCTGAACCATTTGGCCTAACCGCACTCGAAGCCGCACATCACGGCAACGCTCTCATTATTACGAAACAATCTGGCGTAGGTGAAGTCTTGCGCTCAATTGTCCGCTACGACTTCTGGGATGAAGACAAGTTGGCCGACGCCCTTGTGAATATCGCAGAAAGCCCTGCTCTCACGAACATTTTGCGTGACGGCATCAAACACGAATATGCTCGCATCTCTTGGGATGACGTTGCGGAAAAGTGTATTCAAGTGTATGATGAAGTTAGCAAACATAAACGCAACATGTTCTAAAGCAGAGGTAGTAAACAAAAATGCGGTCAATAGTTCTATATCTTCACATGCATCAACCATATCGAGTGAAGCATTATAGTATTTTTGCGGTCGGCCACGATCATGACTATTGGACCGATAAAGATTGGTATGCCGGCACAAATAACGAGCGCATTTTCAAAAAGGTGGCCGAAAAGTCATACCGTCCAATGCTGAAGCGCTTAAAGAAATGTATTGGGACTTTCCCTGGTTTTAAATTTTCGTTATCGATTACAGGTGTTTTTCTAGAACAGGCCGAAGAATGGGCGCCAGATATTATTGAAGCACTTCAGGAGCTCGTAAAGACTGGGCGCGTCGAAATCCTGGGCGAAACCTATTATCATTCGCTGTCATTCTTTTACGATAAGTCGGAATTCGAAGCTGAAGTCGTTAAACATCGCGAAAAAATTCGTGAACTATTCGGCGTCGAGACCAAGGTCTACCGTAACACCGAGTTCTCATATAATAACGATTTAGCAAAATGGGCCGACGGGTTCGGCTTCCAAGGTATTTTAGCCGAGGGCTGGGATAAAATTCTCGAAAATCGCTCACCCAATCACGTTTATCGGCCTGATGGATGCCAGAACATTAAGTTGTTATTAAAGAATTACCAACTTTCCGACGACATTGCATTTCGTTTTTCAGACAAAAACTGGCCAGATTGGCCACTGACGGTCGAAAAGTATATTCGTTGGCTCGAACATTCAGCCATAAATGGACCACTGATTAATCTATTTATGGATTTTGAAACTTTTGGCGAAAACATCTGGGAAGATACTGGAATCTTCGAATTCTTCGAGAGTCTAGTCGACCATTGGGGTCGTAACCCAGAAAACAACTTCATGACAGTCAGTGAAGCAATCAATAGCGAAGAGCCAAAAGGCGAAATATCTATGCCGTGGACAGTCACCTGGGCAGACGAAGAGCGCGATTTGTCGGCATGGCTCGGTAATTCAATGCAACATGAAGCAATGGCTGCCGTATACGAACTGAAAGATAAGGTACTAGCCAGCAATGACGAAGAATTAATAGACGATTGGCGTCGCCTTCTTACGAGCGATCATTCATATTATATGTGTACCAAGTATTTCAATGATGGCGACGTGCATGCATACTTCTCGCCATACGATTCACCGTTTGACGCATTTTCATGCTTCATGAATGCGATTCGCGACATTCGTACCCGGTGTGGCTTCGAACAAGAAGAAAAAGCAGAATAAAAAATCCGGCTTCAAGGCCGGATTTTTCATGTTTAGATTAATTTAATAAGACATTCTGTCGTAAAAGCAACGTCTTCCGCAGTCGAGCCGCGCGATAAATCTGAAACTGGATACTTAAAACCTAATAAAATCGGACCAGCAAGCTTGGCATGCGCGAATTGCTCGACAGATTTATACAAGATGTTTCCCGAATTA